>JBCCFC010000061.1:0-20730 GCA_039029935.1 Chloroflexota bacterium | reverse complement strand
CAAACAGCCCCTGATTTTCTACCCACAGCAACCTTTGATGATGTACAAGTGGTGGCGCACCAGATACCCTTGGTCTATCTGGTGACGACCTGGGCTGGCAGTGCAGCTCTGATTGTTCAAGGGGAGACGGTGACACCTGTATTGTTGGATGGGTTCACCGAAGATGATTTAAACACGTTACTGCTTGAACGCAATGATGCTGGCGAGGCGATAGGTGGCTATTTGGTTGGACAACTTGCAAATCCGCGTCGACTCATAGGTCAGGTCAATCCGCTGCTGGGTACTTTGGGGACAACATTAATCGCACCTATCGCTGATGTATTGCGTGGATCTGGACAAGATACAAATGGCAAACCAAATATTGCCCTGATTCCCGCTGGCGACCTTGCGCTGTTGCCCCTTCATGCTGCCCATTACCCAGTACCAAACAGCCACAATGATGAAATGACCAGTTTGATGGATGAGTTCACGGTTCATTACGCACCCTCGGCGCGCTCGCTGGCACGAAGTCTTGAACAGTCAACGCGTCCCCAAGTGCAAAAGCTAACAGGTATTGGCAACCCACGCCCACTAGATGGTCAACCCAACTTTTCCTGCTTGCCCTATGCCAAAGCCGAGTTGGAAGAAATCTGTGAGCTATTGCCATCGGAGCAAACATCTGCGCTGTATGGACAAGAAGCCACCCAATCACAGTTATTGGCAAACCTGCCCGGCACAACCTTGCTCCACCTCTCCTGTCACGGAACCTTTAATCCAGAGGAACCGCTCGACTCAGGGCTGCAATTGGCGGATGGTTTGTTATCCTTGCGCACCCTGCTCGACCCTGCCTTCACCGGGCTGGACAACACACGCTTGGTCACGCTCTCCGCCTGTCAAACCGCCATCGCTGATTTCATAAACGTCCCCAACGAGGTCATCGGCTTACCCGCAGGCTTTCTGCAAGCAGGTGTCCCCGGTGTCGTGGGGACACTCTGGCCTGTGGAAGACCGTGCCACCAGTCTACTCATGCGCTGTTTTTATGACAACTATTTGAATGCAGAGATGGAGCCAGCACAGGCGTTGCGGGATGCGCAGTTGTGGTTGCGTGATGTGACGCGTTGGGAGTTGGGTGAGTACTACGAATCGTTTATCCCTCGCCTATCGCCAGAAGATGCAGAGGTTTACGCCCAGAACATGTTCTTAAAAGGCGACATGAATGAGCGGCCTTATGCAGACCCATATTACTGGGCTGGATTTATGTTTCATGGTGTATAAGCAATGTTCTATATTTTTCAGAAAGGAATTTTATGTCATCATCTCAGACTAATTCAGACAATATACTCGTCGCTTTTTTCTACCTTCTCCCCCAACTGCCTGATTTGGTTGGTGAACCAGAGTCACTAAGGCTCAATGAGCGAATCCTTGCCAAGTTAGAAGCGTTGGAACAATGTCAAGACACAAATCAAAAACGAAGATTATCGCTCGAACTGATTAAAATAGTCGCGCCCTACGAAGCGGCACGTGAGCGATTACAAACAGAACTTCATCTTGTTGGCATGCCGAATAAGATACGCTCGCGGCTTGCCCAAAGTGCGTATCAATTAAACGTCCCTGCTACCCAAACAGAGTTATCGTTACAAATCGCATTGCAGACGATGTCGGTTACGGACATTGACCCCGACGAAGATACATTCCGCACGATTGAAATCGATAAAGGAGGCGCGGATGGGGGTACACTGGTCCGCTACAAAAACATCACGCTCGATTATAAACGGTTGTTGATGTTTGGGGCGGGGGCAGCCATCAACCTAGCACAGCCCCATCCCATCTTACTAATGCTTGGTATTCTGTTGGCTGCCTTGGAGTTACAGAACTTGGCGGAGGTCTCCATCAACGAACAGGAGGCGAGCGTCTTCTGGGGGCTGCTCCACACCTGCGGACGCCCGAATCATCCAGCCAAGGAGCATGACATTGTTGCGCGCATCCATCAAGAGCGCGCAACCTATGGAATGGATGCGTTGACTGACAAAGAGATACAGACATCACTGGCATTGCTCAACCGTTTGGGCGTGATTACGCGTGTCGAGGGGCGTTATCCGATGTGGCAGTTTGTGGAAGAGTGTCGCATTCGGGGATGATGGTTTTACATTGGTTTGACTTATCTGGCGAATCATCTAAATATTGACAGACAAGACAGGCGGCGATAAAATGTTATTTAATTTTTTGTAGAATTTGCCATTTGAAAAAGGAACAATTGAAATGCAAGATGTGATGATTCAAATGCCAGAACCCCTGTACGCTCGCCTTGCCAATGCCGCCCATGCAACACGTCAGCCATTACAAGATATTCTATTACACGCTTTGAAAGTAGGAAGCCCGCCTAGTTGGGAGGAAGCTCCGGCCATGTTTCAGGCGGACCTTGCGGCGTTAGATCGCTTGGATGATGATTCATTGTGGCGGATTGCGCGCAGTAGTCGTATCGGCGAAGACCGAACACGCTATGACGAGTTGCTGGACAAAAATGCCAATGGGTCCTTGACTGAAAGGGAACGTACCGAATTGAATGATTTGCGCAATGATGCAGACCTGTTTATGTTGCGCAAAGCCTATGCGGTTGATTTGCTCCGTTGGCGTGGGCATGTCATTCCACCTGCCAATCAACTGATACCGTTGCAATGAGTCAATATTTCTCTGTAGAATTACGTCGTTTGTTGATAGAGGCAGATAATGGATTATGTGCATATTGCCAGAGTGCTGAAGAAAACATTGGCGATTCCCTGAGTATTGACCATATCATCCCTGCTTCAAAGGATGGTCCCACTGAGTTTGAGAACTTGTGCCGTGCCTGTCGTCGTTGTAATGAGACAAAAAATGATCGTGTTGATGGCATCGATCCTGTGACACGGGCAAAAGCGCCGCTCTATAACCCGCGTATGCAACAATGGGATGATCATTTTCAGTGGGATCAGACAGGCACACGCATTATTGGGTTGACACCGACAGGCCGCGTGACCGTTCTGGTACTCGATATGAACAATGAACTGATTCAATTTGCCCGTCGTCGCTGGGTTGCTGGCGGGTGGCATCCGCCTAATCAATTGTGAACAAAAAGGGATGATTCAGAGATATTATGACCTTGAATCATCCCATTTTTGTAATGGTCAAATTGTTCAAGCTGTTACTGACCATTATAAAAAACTCGGTTTCTGGACGATACGACTACCCATGCCCAAATGGCAATTGACAGCAGGGGTAAATCGAGATACAATGTTGTTGAATTTTCAACTATTTCACAACCTTGGAGGTTTCTGCATGATACCGATGTTACAAACAACACCGATGAGCGATATGGCAAAACGACCGGGTGCGGTGCTTCAGATGATGTCTGAGAAAGGACCTGTTGCGCTGATGTCCAAAAGCAAGCCCGCCGCCATTATCGTTGATCCAGAAGAATGGAATGCGATTGCCTATGAGCTGGAGGCACTACGACATCAAGCACTCTGTGATTGGGTGTCATTAGAAGTACGCCGCAACCCTGACTCGGTTACAGTTGTCAATAATAAGATAGAATGGTTGGCATTACTGGATGAGTAAACAATGGACATTTCACATTCATGAAGAATATATGAAGATATTTCGTGCGGTTATTCCCAATCCGGATCGTCGTTATGTTGTTCATCAGGCAATTCATGATGCCTTTGCAGAAATGGAGAACCCCATCATGCAAGCAACATCCATACCACTTCGACCAAATCGGTTTACGCTTGAGGTTCTTGGCTATTTGATTCCTTTTGAGATTACCGGAGAGAGTACGCTGCTTCTTCTACCTATTCGGAAGTTATAGAATTTGTCATGTGAAACGTGTCTCTGAGAAAATATCGAGACCTCCAGATTGGTCCAATAAAATGGGAGATGGCACAATTTTTCAAAAATTGTGCCATCTCTCATTTTATTGGACCAATCTAACAAACTTCATTCTATTGGGTATGGTGGCCTTACCGTCGAATCAAAGGCAAATACAACGGCCACTCCTCACCCACAATCGTCACCTCACCCAACACTTCCTGCCCTTGACTTTCACCATTGTCATCCGTCGGCAATGTCAGGATGCTGAACGTGTTCTCAGCAGCGGGGATAGCGGCATCATCCTTAAACTCAGCCATCACAACCATACGCATGGCTTTCTGCGGACTGCCTTCACCTGTACCTACCACACTGCTTTCGGCAAGGTAGACCTTGACAGCATTGGTTTCGATGACACCATCGCTACCGACCTGACCTGACACTTCGACTTCACCTTCATCATTGAGCAAGCTAAATGTGCTGACATCAACAAGTTCCTGTCGAGCAGGGGTCTCTTCACGAATCTCGGTGTAGCGTACCCAAAGTGGTGAACGTTCGCCATCTGAAATTTGCACATCAAAGGTGTCGATGGTGCGCCAGCCACTGATGGGGTGGGTCCACACGATGTCGAGTTGGGTCTTCTGTGCCGTGTCCACGCTGCTGATGGGTGACTCAATTTCGCTGACACCGACACGAGGCGGAGTAATGGTCAGTGAGACAGGGCGGCTGGAGACTGCACCTGTGGCCGTGTTGATGACATCGAACAGCACTGTACCCGGGTCGGCTAGCTTATCCGCTGGTATTGTGAAGCGGATGGTATGGCGAGCGGGTCGTGTCTCAATGTGTTCACCATTCAAACGAGCAACCAGTGTATTGTTATGTTCTCGCAGGAACATGGTAAATCGCGTATCTGTTGCTCCAGCGGTGATGCGTTTGGGGAAGAAGCTGACGATAAATGGCTCTGGTCCCAGCGGCGGTGTGAGGATGGTGTCATCCTGTTGACCCGCATACACATAGACCTTGCCTGCTTCCAATGCACCATCATCATGGCGCGAACTGCTGACAAGCATGTCAGCTTTGCCATCGCCATTGACATCGCCTGCCCTGCGGATGACATCGCCAAAGCGATCCTGTCGATATTCGCCTTCGATGAGGAAGACACCCTCTTTGTCAAGACCATCGGGACCACCAGGATAGACATAGACGGCCCCTAAGTTTTGTCTTACGCGGTGGTCGAACATGCCACCGACAGCAATGTCATCAAAGCCATCACCATTGACATCACCAATCCCTGCGGAAGAGACACCCAGATTGGGTGACGTGAGGTCGCCGACTTCGCTAAAGGCCACAACGCTCAAATCTGGCCCCTGTGCGATGGTTGCGCTACCCACATCGTTGCCTGCAATGCCATCTGCACTGTCATCGCCATGTAAGACATAGACTTTGCCGCGCTGATGACCATTGACATCACTGGAATGGCTAGAGAAGAGGATGTCACCAAAGCCATCACCATTGACATCGCCTGCTGAACCGACATCGCCAAGCCCCAAAGCATCTCTTGGTCCTTCGCCAAGGAAGGTAAAGGCGGGTATTTCACTCAATCCATCTGCACTGCCCAAATAGAGATAAATCTTGCCTTGGCTGTCATCCTCGACATGGAATGGTGCAGCCACTATCAGGTCATCAAAGCCATCATTGTTTACATCACCCGCCGATGCGGTTGGGAAGCCAAAGCGTTCACGTTTGCCTTCGCCTTGAATGATAGTGTCGGCTTCGGGCTGGCGCGTTGCGGTGATACCGTCCGCACTGCCATGATAGATAAAGAGCTTGCCATCTCCGCCAAACATGTTATGGATGCCGACAAACACATCGTCAAAGCCATCGCCGTTGACATCCCCTGCCGAGCCGGCGATGCCCCCTATGCGTTCGCCATCGCTACGTTGACTGGTAATCACCGTGCCTGGTGTCTCTGCCAGTGCTGTGCCGTCGCTATAGAAGATGGCGATTGAGCCAAATCGTTCTGAGTTGATGATGACCAGATCATCAAAGCCATTGCCATCGACATCACCCGCATTGGCTGCACCCGTTTTGAAAACATGTCTAAAGGTGGGCACAGTAAAGTCTGGTGTTTGGCTCACCCCATTGCCCCGATTGTAATAGACCTGCACCTTATGATTGGACCAGATTAAAACATCCGAATGAGCATCATTTCTGGTACCCCGTGTAGGGCTACTATTGCCGACAAAGTTACCACTGTCGATGGACCTGCCCACGCGTTCATCAAAGAACTGCCCCGCAAAAATTTGTTGACGACCGAGTTTAATAGGTTCTGGGTCAACTGGGTTGGGGTCAACTGGGTCTGGAACAACTGGGTCTACTGGCACTTGTGGTGGAATAACCAACCCGAACGAAATCCTGTTTGTGACGCTGATGATTGTTGTGTCCGAAAAAATAATGACTTTCTTCAACCCTGGTGGCACTGAATAGATCAGGGTCGCGTCCAACCGATCCAGTCGATTCCAGCCAAAGGTGATAAAGAAGGTGGAGGTGATGGCAGTGTCAATGCGATCAATATCGTCTGTGTCAACTGTGACGGAGATTTGATTTGTGTATGTACTGTGGATGGTTGTGGTAAAGTTGAATTTTTCTGTCACACTAATCACAGTATCGGGTGGTAGTTCTAATGGCGCGGTCAACACAAGCTGTGGTGTGACCGTAAAGGTTTCTGGCACTGAGATAATCACAGTTGGAAAGTCAATCCCGTTGACATTGGAGAAGATCGTTGCTAGGAATGTGGTGATATCGACCGTGACCGTGGGGACAACGCTTATCACCCAGTTTGAATTGAGCGCACCGACCTCTGTGGGGTCAGATTCAAGGATCAGATCAAAGCGGTCGATCACAGGAGCGGTGGTCGAAATCTGGGCCGTGTTTGGGCTGTCTAGGTCCAGGAAAATGTCGCTGTCGAGGAAAATTGACGGTTTTGCACTGAGTTCAAATGTCGGAGTGACAGGTACTAATATGTCAGGGGTTGGTGTTACAATTTCTGTTGTCAAAAAGGTGCTCGTGGGACCAGATTCGACAGCAAAGTCCCGATCCGGAATCTCTGATGTGACCGTCATAAAAGCGCCCTCGCCCACATTATGGGCAATCACGGTAAAGAACTGGTCTGCTGCGGGCACAAAGTCATCAATGCTATCCACGACAATCTCACCATCCAGAGAAGAACGACCAAAAACGGAGACGAAGTCAGCTCCACCCGAATCACTCAGTTCCACTGTCAGTGTACCCGCTGTGTCCTGCTGATAATTGCCCGTGATGCTGACAAATCCCAGCGAGGAATCCGTCTGGCCGGGTGAAAAATTACCCGCGTTGTTGACTGTGCCATCAAACGTGCCATCGCCTGACAATATGCCGCCAAAGATGTCGAGCGTCCCTGCAATCGTACCGCCGTCGATGTGAGTGACGCCATCCAGTTGTGTATAGCCTTCTTCAAAGCTGATGCGATTGGTCTGTGCATCCACGATGCCACTGTTCTCAAAAGGGACTTGGATACGGGACGACGTGCCTACGCTTTTGATCACCGTACCCGCATTGGCGAACTTTACAGGGTTGTCCCCCGTGCCGATGAACATAGAATCATTGCCCTGGAAATCAAAGACGCCGCCATCCAAATTGTCGAATACCGCACCGTCGCGCAGCACAATGGAGCCATCCTCCCAGGTTGCGGTTCCCATATTCTTCAACGTATGGTCATTCAATGTCTTCAAATTTGTGCCAGTCATCGTCATGTCATTGACGGTGGTGACACCATCGCCTGTAATCGTGCCGAAGGTCCACGACAAGTCGTCAATCGTAACATCGCTATCTGCGTCGAGAACACCGTTGTTGATTGCTAAGTTCGAGATACTGGCTGTATCGTTGGTTGTGTCGTTGACTGTACGCGCAGATTCGCTACTCGGTTGAATCGTCAGTCGTGTGCCTTGTTGGGTAATAACAAGGCGACCTGTTCCTGTGACCAATGCCGAACTATTTAGCGTATAATTCTCTTCGATCTGAAGTGTTTGCCCTGATGAAATGGTAAAGACACCGCTGCTTGTGCCACCCGCTGATAGGTCCATTGAACGCTGGACCTCAACCGTCCCTATATTGTTAAAGACCACGTCAATTTCATTGGTGTTGCCCGCACTCTTACGCACAGTCCCCAAGTTGTTAAAGGCCACAGGATTGTCGCCTGACCCTGTAAAGAGCACACGGTTGGTGCGAATATCAAACAAAGCCCCTTCAAGGTTATTCAAAATTGCGCCATCACGCAGAACCAAGACACCATCATTCCAAGTGGTCGTGCCTGCATTCTCCAACGTATGCGCATGGATGGTTTTGTTGGTGCTATTGTCTAGGTTCATTTCGTTAATAGTGGTACGACCCTCTCCTCGGATTGTACCCAATGTCCAGTTAAGCGTCCCCACCGTTAGCTCCAAGGCAACATCAATCAGACCCCGTGTGAATGTGAGGTTGGGGATGGTGAATGTATTGTTGGCTGTCGTGTTGACTGTAGTGTTGCCTGTATTGTTGACTGTCCGGGACAATGCTTCTGAGGGTTGAACCATGACCTGTGTTCCTTGGCTCGTCACAATCAGCGCACCCGTGCCTGTCACCGTGCCTGAACTTTCAAGCGTATGAATGCCCTCAAGTTGAATCGACCCATTTGCGCCAATATCAAAGATGCCGCTGTTTGTGCCACCCGCCGTAAATTGAATATCCCGTTGTGCGTCCACTGTGCCTGTGTTATTCAGCGGCACAGCAAATTCGGACGCATTGCCTGCACTCTTTTGGATTGTCCCCATGTTGTTGAACACAACAGGATTCTCGCCGGAACCTGTCAACAGAGCGCGGTTGGTGAGAATATTCAAGACAGCCCCTGCAAGGTTATTCCAGATCGCGCCATCACGCAGGACCAAGACGCCATCATTCCATGTTGCCGTGCCAACGTTGTCCAATGTATGCCCGTTGAGCGTTTTGTTTGAGGAGCCATTCAACGTCATTTTATTGACAACCGTGCGCCCCTCGCCACGCAATGCCCCTTGTTGCCAGTCCAAATTTCCCACCGTCAGCACCGCGCCAGCCTCAACACGCAACACGCCATTTGAGCGTATCGTCAGCGTGCCAATGGTTGTATCGCTGGCGATAATTGGATCATTATCACGGTTTTGAACCGTTACTGTGTCAATATCACTTGGTGGTTCTGTGCCGTTGTCACCATTACAGCTACTCCAGTTGCCCGTGGCCGAAAATTCTGTGCTTTGTGTGCCTGTCCAAACGCAATCTGCGGTCTGCGCAATCGTGGGTGTCACGCCCCACAACACAAAGCCGATCAAACATGCGGCCAGCCCAAGCCGCACATGATTAGTCCTGTTCATCTTTTTCTCCTTGACTATCTTCTGTCTGCTGTTCCAGAAACTGCATCGCGGCCGCCAGCGTTGCAAAGCCATACTGTTCACCCGTTTGGATGTGTGTCAAACTGCAACGCCACACAGGTTTTGTGTTCGATGTAGGAGCGTTTGCAGGGATATTCCCCTGTGGTTCGCGCCAAAGACGCAATAGAAACGACATATGTTGGTTTGAAACCAGTTGATTTGAAGTCGATTGTTTGGTATAACTTAGCTTGACACTCATAGAGACGACAATACAGGAACGGTCGTGAATTTTGGGTGAACGCTATCGTGAATAGGCTGTGAAAGGCTTTCACGGAGAGATAGTCAGCGTGTCAGCTAGTCAGCGTGTCAGCTAGTCAGGCTGAAGTGCTGACTGGCTGAAGTGCTGACTAGCTGAAGTGCTGAATTGTTAATCACGTATGCTACACATAAAAACATTTGGAACACTGTCAATTACACACCATAATCAACCGTTGACAAGCCAGCTTTCGGCCAAGGGGAAAGCGTTGCTCGTCTACCTTGCATGTCATCGTGGCGATGCGCCGGAGCGTACCCACATTCAAACTTTGTTGTGGAGTGATAGCGATGCGCCCAGAGCCGCAAACAGTCTGCGACAGGCATTGAAACAGATACGGCTCACCTCGCTGGCTGATTATATCCTGACCACACGCAAAACAGTGGCCTTTAACCGAGAGATGCCCTATGCGCTTGACGTCGATAGACTGGACGATGATCTGAGTGTTTATGATGGTCCCTTTTTACAAGGGCTTGATTTACCCAATGCCAACATCTGGGAAGAGTGGCTCTATACCCAACGTGAACTGTTTGAGCTACAGGTCTTGACCCAACTGGATAGTCGTGTTGCTGACGCATTGCAGGCGAACCAATTGGATGGAGCACTACGTGATGCACAACGTGTACTGGCCTTAAATCCTTGGCGAGAAAACACGCACCGACAACTCATGGAAATCCATATGCAGATGGATAATCCGGCTGAGGCGATTGCACAGTATGGTATCTGTCAACAGGTGCTGCGTGATGAATTGAGCATTGACCCCTCGCCCGAAACAACTGCGCTCTATGAACGACTGCTACACATGCCCACACAGGCAGAACGGCACAACTTGCCAACAAGCGGACAGTTGACACGCTTTTTTGGTCGCAGACAAGAATTGACCGACATTGAGGGACGGCTGCGTCAACCCGACTGTCAGCTATTGTCGCTGCTGGGCATGGGTGGCATAGGCAAGACACGCTTGGCAATTGAGGTTGGGCAACGCTTGGAGCATCGTTTTGCCAACGGTGTGTGGCTGGTTTCATTAGAGAACGTTATGTCCGGTGGTGCTATGTCCGGTGGTGCTATGTCTGGTGGCAAGAGCGCAGCAGAACCAGCACATGGGCTGTGGACGACCATCGCATCCGCCTTCCACCTGACGCTCAACCCGCAAGTCACACCGATGGCGCAACTGAGTGCGTATCTGGCTGATAAAGAACTGTTATTGATTTTGGATAACTTTGAGCAGTTGGTTGATGAAGCTCGGCATTTGGTCACACTGTTGGCCGCAGCCCCACAGCTCAAATGCCTCGTGACCTCGCGTGTGCGATTGGGGATACAGATGGAGTGGGAGTATGCACTGGAGGGCTTGCCCTATGATGATCCATCTCAGGGAAAGCCCACAAGAGAAAACTCTGCCGCCATTCAGCTATTTACGTACAGCGCACAACGCATCCGCAATGATTTTCAACTCACAGCAGAGGATGCAAGCGCGGTCCAGCAAATCTGTGGGCTTGTTGGCGGATTGCCCTTGGGGATTGAGTTGGCGGCTGCGTGGACGCGCTTGCTCTCTCCCAACGAGATTTTGCATGAGATTGTTCAGGATTTGGAGATGCTGCAAACACATATGCGTGATGTCCCCGACCGCCAGCGCAGTTTGCAGGCAATTTTGGCGGCATCATGGGGTATGTTGACAGTACCAGAACGACAAATCTTAAATCAACTCTCGGTTTTTCCGGGCGACTTTGACCGCAAAGCCGCCAGTGCAGTGGCTGGTGCATCACTCTTTCAATTTCTTACCTTAATCGACAAATCTCTGCTGCGTACCGTCGCATCTGAACGCTATGCTCTCCATCCACTGGTGCGTCAATATGCCGCCGAGCAATTAGATGCCAGCGGGCAACTTGATGCGACCCGCGACCGTCATATGCGCCATTTCGCCCAGATATTGGCAGAAGAGCCACTCTTTTATCACCTGTCGATTACACCTGAACGACTCCGCTTATTGCGCCGTGAACACAGTAATGTGCTGCTGGCTTGGGCATGGATCATTGAACGGGGCAAAGTGGCTACCTTGCTCGATGCTTATGATGGTCTATTCTGGACGATTGAGAACACACTTGTCGGCAACGAGCGTGTCCAAATGCTCTTCCAATCCTCTCTGATGATGGTGCGAACAGTGGATAACCCACTTGCTCTGGCACGGCTTCTGAATGGCTACAGTATTTTGCTACTGGCAAACAGTGATTTTGCAGACTATACGCAGATTTCAGATGAACTTTTTACTGTTCTTGACAGAATAGAAGTAACCATGCGGAGCGAGGCCAGAGCGATTTGGGCAGAGCAAGCACTGTGTCAGCAGATGCGTACCGTGATTACACTCAACTTTGGTGATTTTGGCTCCACCAAAGCGCAAGTGCAGCAGGCCGTTGACTTATGGGAAAAGGCTGGGTATACCCTCTTTGCAGCCAACGCGCGTTTAATTTTAGCAACTGCTGAGATGTTTTTGGGTGACTTTACCCAGCTACGTACCCATTGCGATATCTATCTTGCCATTAGAGATAAACGCCCGGCCATGATGATGACACAGAGCAGTGATGTACTCCCCTTACTTGTTGGTCTATTGGATGCCCTTGGCGACTATGAAACGTCTCATCAACTGCTTCGTGAGATGATAACGGAGCCTGCTGTCAAAAACCACTATTTATATATGCCCCTGTTGGCACAGGCTGGATACAATGCCTATCTGCGTGGAGATACCCCGACTGCACGACAATGGTTGCAACAGAGCATCACCACCATGCGTACATGGGAGAACGACCTGTGGAACCTGGCGTGGGGTCTGAGCCATCTTGGTGAAGTTGAGCTGGCCGATGGCAATGTCCAATTGGCCTATGATTATTGTGTGGAAGCCCTCAATGGATTCCGCGCTATCGAGTTGCAATGGTGTATCTGCTGGACCCTTAGTCGTCTAGGGCGAACGCAGCTTGTCCTGCAACAGCTTGAAGGAGCCAGTGAAAGTTTTGCCGAAGCGGAAGCCATCGCCGAATTGCTTGGCAGCATCCCCCTGCAACTCTATGCCCAGCTTGGGCGGGCGCAACTGATGTTGGAGACGGAATCGGACAATGACAGCGAGGCGATACAACTCGTGGGTTTTGTGGCCGAACATTCGTCGGTGATGTATTACCATCGTGTGGAAGCGGAACGGGTATTGGCAAAAATAAAAACCGACCGGAGGTGTCCACAAACGACTTGAACCTTATCGCAGGTCGCTGGACATCTCCGGTCGGATTGCTTACCTGTCCACCTGTCCACCTGTCCACTTGTCCACTTGTCCACTTGTCCACTTGGTAAGGATAGAGGACAGTATCGCAGGTTGGCTACCTGCGTCACAGATAACCAATCTGCTCTGCGCTAGAGCGAAAGCCAGAGTCGTAGCAGATGACGCTTGGCCTCAGGACTGTCGGTATAGGGTGTCCTCGCATGAATCGTCACATGATTGCTGATCAATTGGATATCCCCTTTTTCTAGGTCCATATCCAGAGAAACGCCCTCCTCTAGTGCCTTATTGTCATAAAAGTCGAGAATGGCGTGCTCTTCGTCGGTCAACTTGAATGCTTCATGCCGTTCAATGCTGCGGAAATAGTCACTGTGATAGAAGGTCCGCAGTTGTTCGCCATCGCAGGCACAGGGCGTGACCCAGAACCAGGATTCAGCGTCGGGTTTTGTTTTGTCACGCAGGTCCAACCGGAACGGGTCAAATAGCCGTGCGATCAGTTCGGGATGTGCTTGGAAAAGCTCGTTAAAGAGCGTGACAGAGCTAACCAACTTGCTCCGTCCACCTTCTATGGCTGGCTGCATACACAACAAGCCGACCGAATCAGCCGCATCGCAATGATAGGCAATGTTACTGGCTGTTCTGTATAAGCGTACATGGGGATTGTTTTCTCCATAATCTTTGACATGACCGAGTAATTCTTGGTCTGGATTTTGTGCCCCTGGAAGGCCGAGGTGATGCCCAAAGCCCCAGAAGAGCCGTTCGATTTCCGCCTGTGTGCGGCCTTCCAACGCAAGCCCTTTGAGTACAACAACGCCACACCCTTCCGCCAGTTGGTGATGCCATGCCACAAACCGCTCCCGCAGCCCATCGACAGCAAAGTTTTGTCGATTGATCGCCTCAAAGGCCACGTCGCTTGTCTGCTCGACAGCACTCCAAAGTTCCGCATTATCGTCTGCAGAAAGGTGGAAGCACCACTGCTCCGGTGTCGCCGCCAAGTCACGGCCATACCAAGCGGCAGGTCCACTAAATGGACTATCAGGCAGACCAACATGGGGTCTGTTAAAATAATGGGTCATTTGTTCATGAAAGCTACGAAATTCCATATCTTCTCCTTTGATAAATTACTGATCTATTTCAGCTATCACTGTCATCACTGAATTTTACCATGAATTAGTGCTTGCACAGCAACCGCCTCCCCTTCAAGCACAGACACATCCGCAGTAATCGCACCGTCACCAATTTGCAGCGCAATGCGCCGAGGCTGCCAAGCCTCAGCTTTGGGTAGAAAGACTGTCAAGACACGATGCTCATTTACCGTTTCAGCAGTATGAGTGTTGCTAATGAAAGTTTGTAAAATTTTGTAAAGTTTGTTAATATTTTATTAACACAAAAGAGTCACTCACCATTCAGCGTATAAGCGATGTCCATTGGTCAGATCAATGACGAAATGACAGTCGTGTGACGCGATGTTAGTGAGGACTATAAACCACTCAACAAACAAATAATAGGGTACATGAATATATCTACAGTGGATCGAATTCAAATTCATGATTTATTGATTCGTGGTATTTTGGGGATTAATCCCGAAGAACGAGAGAAACGGCAGGACATCTTGGTAAATGTCACCTTATGGGCAGATACAAGAGCTGCAGCGGAGAGCGAGAGCATTGATGATGCGGTAAACTATCGCACGATTACCAAAGCTATCATTGCGCATGTTGAGCAGGGAAGACCATTCTTGGTCGAGCGATTGGTGCAAGATTTGGCAAGCATCTGCCTAGAGGCGGATTCACGTGTCCAAGCAGTGGAAATCTCTGTTGAAAAACCTGGTGCAATCCGCTTTGCACGCTCCGTGGGGATCACCATTTATCGTACCCGTGCCGACTATACTGTAGGTGAAGCCAGATGAGTCACGATACCAAGGATGTTTTGCTTGCTCTTGGCAGCAATATCAACCGTAAAAAAAATTTGCCACGTGCCTTTGATGCCTTGAGCCAACACCCATCCATTGAGTTGTGCGCGGTTAGTCCTGTTTACGAATCGTTACCTGTGGGTGGACGACCGGACCAACCAATTTACTACAATGCGGCCACATATATTAAAACGGTGTTAGAACCCGCCGACTTAAAGGATGCGCTGCGCCAGATTGAACAGGATTTTGGGCGAGTGCGCACAAAAGACAAGTATGCGTCTCGCCCTATCGACATCGACATTACTATGTATGCGCAACAAATCTTTGCGTTAGACGGAAATCACATTCCAGACCCCGATCTAACCCGTTATCCTCATATTGCGTTGCCAATCGCTGACATTGCCGCTGGCTGGGTTCATCCAGAGAATGGCTTGTTTTTACGCCAAATCGCTGATTCGCTCACATATGATGAGACAGAGATATATCAAGTATGAGCGACGCTGCTGCAAAAAGGTCAAACGACCCCAAAAGACCGACTTTTCACAGAAGTTGATCTTTTAGCAGAGTTATAGGTGCAAAAGAACGAGTATGATGGATACAAATTTAGCAAGCAAGGTTGCCTTGGTTACAGGTGGTGCGCATCGAGTTGGTCGTGGCATTGTCTTGGCATTAGCAAAAGCAGGTTGTAACATTGTGTTGCATTATAATGGTTCTAAGGATGAGGCACAAAAGACCGCTGATGAAGCAAGAAGGTGTGGGATACAGGTCGTTACACACCAAGCAAATTTAGAAAATCCAAATAATGCGCAGGCTCTGTTGCAAAAGGGCATAGATGAATGGGGGCATGTTGATATTTTGGTTAACAATGCCGCCATTTTTCCGCAAGATACGCTGGATACTGTCTCGTCCGAAGAGTGGGAACACACGTTACGGATTAATCTTCTTTCGCCCCTCTTCTTAACCCAAACATTCGCACAGGCTCTTCCAAAGCAACAGAAGGGTGCGATTGTCAATATCACCGATAGTAACATAGACCGAGTCAAGTGTTTTAGCTATTCAATGAGCAAGAGTTCGCTCAATCACTTAACCCGACTTGCGGCTGCGACATTCGCACCCAGAATCAGGGTCAATGCGATTGCATTGGGTGCCATGTTACCACCACCAGAGGGTGATGAAACCTATATCAATCAGCTTGCCGCCCAACTTCCACTCCAGCGAGCAGGCGGTATTGAACCAGTCCAACAAGCACTCATGTATCTATTGAACAATGAGTTTGTGACAGGAGAAATTATCCGGCTTGACGGTGGTAATCATTTGCAGTTCTAGGATTCTGGCAGAGGGCGTGTGTTTATTATTGTTTTTTTGTTCAAATAAACATGCTTTTGGGTGGTAAAAAGTAGGTGTGACAATTTCATGAAGCAATCCGTTACAGGTGAAAAGTTGCGAACTCACGCCGTCGAAAATAAGAGGAAAATAGAATTAGCACAATACCTCATCATTGGTAAGGGCTTATTTGGGAGTGCCGCCGCCCGTCACCTGGCCCATGAAGGCCAAAATGTTGTGTTGGTTGGCGCAGATGAACCAGTCGACTGGTCCGTACATACAGGTGTGTTTGCCAGCCACTACGACGAAGCCCGCATTGTATCACAAAGCGCGCCCGACGAGGTCTTGGAACAGCTTGATCAGGCATCCATTGCCGTCTATGATGAGATAGAGCGAGAGAGTGGTATCTTGTTCTTTTCACCTACAGGTCGCCTAACGGCACAGCCATCTGCGGAACCGATTATCTACCCATATCTGGCATCAGATGCACCTTGTAGACACGGGCTTACCAGCAAGCAGTCTGAAGCCCATTACCCATTTCGTTTCCCACCAAACTACACCATTATCTATGAGGATGCCCCATCAGGGTATTTGAATCCACGTGCAATGGTGCGCGCCCAGATTTCGTCTGCTCAGAAACGTGGTGCGCAGGTTATATCAGCTTTGGTTACAGAGGTACACGATTGCAGTTCACATGTAGAAGCACGGCTGGCGGATGGGCGGGTGATTTCAGCCGAAAAGGTGCTGATTGCCACGGGTGCATTTGCCAACTGCTTTGGACTGCTCAAACAGAAGCTGGCAATCAGAGCCGAGACATTGACGACGGTATTGTGTGAAGTTTCGGCTAAAACTGCCGCACAATATGCACATCTTCCGCCACTTAATTACCAACATAAAGATAGTCCCCTCGTTGACATCTCCGTGTTGCCACCATTATCATATGCCGATGGTCAGCACTATATCAAGCTCTCGCTGACATCTTCAGCCGATACCTTATTGCCGGATTTTGCAGCGATGTCTAACTGGTTTCGTATCACTACAAAAACTATCCCTGCAAAAGCTATCACTGAAAAAGCTATCACTGCAAAAACTATCCCTACACAAACTGACAGGACATTCCCCTATCTCGAAGAAACAAAACGCTTGATGGCACGGCTCATGCCCTCGATTGAGATCCTATCATGGCAAACCAAGCCCTGCATTATCGCCTTCACACCGTCCTTTAAACCAATGATTGATTGCCTGGTCGATGGACGCATCTATGTTGCACTTGGTGGCAATGCGGGTTCAGCCCATCCATCAGATGCAATTGGCCGATTGGCCGCTGACCTGATGCGACATAACAGTTGGCAGTCGCAACTGGATCATGTCCCATTTCAACTTCAATTTTCAAGCGATTGGCATGAATGGATGACCGAGCAGCGTTCTGTCATAGATAGAGACAATTGATCAGAGGCAATTAACCAGAGACAAAGGAAAGTATCGCAGGTTGGCTACCTGCGGCACAGATAAACAATCTGTGATACTGGCTTAGACTTTCCTATTCGACAAAGGAAAGTATCGCAGGTTGGCTACCTGCGGCACAGATAATCAATCTGTGATACTGGCTTAGACTTTCCTAATCAAGGACCATGAACCAATGACAACACTACCTGAAACATTACGACAAGCGTTGACCGAGATTGTCGGGAAAGATCAACTGATTACACGTGGCGAAAGGCTCAGGCGAAATTCGCAAGACGCTTACTGGTATTCCCCCATTTTAAAGGCACAGTTGGCAGAGAAATCAGCCGATCTAATCGTTCAACCCACAACGGTTGAGCAGCTAGCGGCTACCATCGCAGCCTGCGTAAAAGCACGTGTCCCTATCACACCGCGTGGTGCTGGTACAGGCAACTATGGGCAGTCGATCCCCATTCATGGCGGTGTCCTCATCAGCACGCGCAACATGACACGCATTCTCGACCTGACACCCGACCACGCCCGCGTTGAAGCAGGCGCAATTTTACTCACGATGGAACGCGCTGCGCGTGAGGTTGGTGCCGAACTCCGCTTTTTCCCAAGCACACTACCCACATCAACGGCGGCGGGCTTCCTTGCGGGCGGCTCGGCCGGGGCAGGCTCGATCAAGTGGGGAAATTTATGGGACACAGGCAACATCCTGAGTGCCACCATTGTCAGCGTCGAAGAAGAACCACAAATACTCACCATCACCGACTCACAAGAATTACAGGGCATCATTCACAACTGCGGTCTATCGGCGTTTGTTTCCGACGTGACCTTTGCGCTTGCACCTGCGCAGTCGTGGCAACAATATGTGGTCGCCTTTGATACCTTTGAGGATGCACTGCGTTGTGGCAATGACCTGGCCTTTGATGATGGCTTGTCAACGCGATTGGTTGCTGTGCATGAGTGGCCGATCCCCTCCTATTTTGGCGTATTGGTCAACGCAGACGCCTGTCCCGATGGAAAGTCAATCTTGCTGCTCCATCTCACGCTTGACTCCGAAGAGGTGACGACAAGGGTAGCACCCTTTGGTGGCACAGTGACGTGGCATAGCCCAGAGGCAGGGTTGCACAAAAATACCATCGAGTTGACCAACTTTTCGTGGAATCACACCACGCTATGGGCGATGAAAGCCGACCCGACCATCACCTACTTGCAAGATGCCTTTGATCCAGAACACGTTTTTGAGCAAATCGCACAGCGAAAGGCTGCATATGGTGATTCTGTGATTGAGCATGTGACCTATTCGCGTGCTGGTGGTCAGTTGCGTCCTGTTGGCCTGACCTTGGTGCGCTTTGAGTCCGCCGAACATCTCTATGGCCTGATGGATTTCTGTGAGTCAATTGGCATCGCACAATTCAGTCCGCATACGACCTTTTTGGATGATGATGGTCGGTGGAGTGGGCAACCTGTGTTGGATGCGAAGGCGCGGTGGGATCCGTTTGGGCTGTTGAACCCGGGGCATCTGCGATCTTTGGAAGAATAATTAATTGTTGAATTGGTGAATTGTTGAATTGTTAATTTTGGGGAGGAGAGACGATGGCTAAAGGGGATGATATTGAAGACAGATTGATTGACTTTGCGGTTCGTGTTATGAAGGTTTGCGATAAGCTACCGTCCGATATGACAGGGGCGAAACATATTCGGGGTCAGCTTATCAGGAGCGGAACATCACCTGCACCCAATTATGGAGAGGCACGTGGTGCTGAGAGCCACAAGGATTTTGTTCACAAGCTCAAGATTGCGTTGAAGGAGTTGAATGAATCTCGAATCTGGATCAAAATGATTGTTAAGGCTGAGATGTTGCCGGAAAAACGTTTGATAGAGCTTTTGGATGAATGCGATCAGTTGTGTCGTATTCTTTCAACTAGCATTCACACAGCAACCAAAAATAATAATTAATTGTTCAATTGCTGAATTTGCGAATTGTTAATGTTGTTCGGACACATTCATTAACAATTCAACAATTCAACAATTCACAAATTCAACAATTATCGTTTATGAATAAAACACATTATCTAGCACACATGACATCGCCAGAAATAGCAGCACTAGACAAACAATCTGGCATCGTCGTCCTACCAATCGGCGCAATTGAG
Source organism: Chloroflexota bacterium (assembly GCA_039029935.1). Classification (GTDB taxonomy): domain Bacteria; phylum Chloroflexota; class Anaerolineae; order Caldilineales; family Caldilineaceae. Next base: position 1,079 of record JBCCFC010000061.1, on the reverse strand, counting down.
CAACACGGCCCCCACCTACCGCTAATCACAGATACCATGCTTGCAACCCATGCACTTGATGCAACCTTGGCACAGCTACCAGAGGATGTGCGTGTGTGGACATTGCCACCCCAGTCCTATGGCAAAAGCAATGAACACATCAACTATGCGGGGACCATCACGCTGTCAGCAGAAACCCTTATCGCTGTCCTGCACGACATTGCGGCCAGTGTTGCCCGTGCGGGCTTTCGACGGCTTGCCTTCCTCAATGGGCATGGTGGCAATATGCCACTGCTCAACATGGTTGCTCGCGATATCCGTGTGGCGACAGGGCTAATGACATTCTGCATTCATGGCCTTCAGTATGGCAAACCGTCGTTCGGGATGTCTAAGCGAGAATTGACCTATGGACTACACGGCGGCGAAACAGAAACATCGTTGATGCTGGCGATGGCCCCTGAATTGGTAAAGATGGAGTTGGCTCCGACAAGCTATCCCGATTTTCCAGAGACTGACACGGGGTTGTTTTTCTTTGGCAACGTATCAGCAGCGTGGCTGGCAGATGACTGGAGCGAAACCGGAATTTACGGCGATGCGACGCTGGGTTCGGCGGAAAAAGGACATGCCCTGCTAGAGGCTTCTGTTCGGAATTTGACGAGGATATTGACGGTTTTGAGTACATTTGAAGTGAAGAAGAAAAGCAATAATTAATTGTTGAATTTGTGAATTGTTGAATGATTAATATCGTTTGGACACATTCCATTAACAATTCACAAATTCAACAATTCAACAATTCACAAATTAATTATTCATATGGATTGGCTTCTAACAAACACGCAACTACAAAATGGACTGTTCGACATTGCGATTAAGGGCGGTTGCATTGCTGCCATCGAACACGCTAGCACAGGACTACATTTGGCCGAATCGCAACATACCCGCGATCTGAAAAGCCATGTTGTGCTGCCTGGCCTGATTGATCCGACTTGCATCGAGCCTTCGCAAATGGAGTCGCAATTTGCAACGAGAAGCGCGACTGGGTGCCAAAAATCATGCTTCTATTGATGTGTCAAATTGAGTTAACGCTTTGAAATATAGTT
>JBCCFC010000060.1:0-20840 GCA_039029935.1 Chloroflexota bacterium | reverse complement strand
GGCCTCCTTGGGGGTATTTTACCCCTACTGCGGTCTACTGCGTGTAATAGAGATTGCCTAACTCCGCGATTTCACCGAGGGGGCTGAATAAACTACAGAATGTTCTTATACCGTTGTAACATTTTCCGTACACGCTCATTGGGTAGTGTTAATGAATTGCGCAGTGGTTTGGTGATGTTTAACTCTTCGCACACAATGCGAAAAAAAGAGACAATTTTGAGCGGGCTTCGCTCGCATTTCTGCCGAATGGCGTTGACGCCCGCGTCAAATATCTCCAAGTTGATAATCTTTGCCATGTGCAAGATCAGGGTTTCGGTTACTTCTCGGCTCATGGGTGGGACTTCAATCGTGCGCAGTCGCCCTTTCAGGTCAGAATTGTACTTATACAGATCGGTTTCGTTTTTGCCGACGCCGATGATGATGATTTTGACGTCATTGTCGAGAAAAACACGTAGATGCTGTGCAAAATCCTTACGCAATTGGTCGGTTCCGTAGTGGATATTTTCGATTTTGACATGTGAAATTCCTTTGTCGATGAGCGCAGTGGCGACCGCATTGGGGTCATACGATATCTGATCTTCAAAGGTCTCGGCATTGCTCTGCCCACCACCGCCATCAACCTTCGCCCCACCAAGCCAACTCGGTAGCGTTAGGCCAAAGCCGCCACGACGCTCCGTCCGACGGTGTACCAACACTTTGGGGGTAATGTCAATCGCACGGTATATCTCATCGTAAAGATCGGTCAACGTCAAATCTTTGTAACAAGAGATATTGATATAATTACGATCCTCGACAAGCCCTTTACGCGACAGCACATGCTCCACAAGTGCAGTTTTTCCATTTTTGGATTTGCCCCAAACAATCACAGGGCTGTTGGTGATGACCGCACTCAGTTGCAGTTCAAGGTTGCCATGATCGGTGCGTTCGACATAAAAATCTCCGGGCATTCCAGAGTCGCGGAACATTTCGGCAAATGTCATCTTCTTCATACTTTTCTCCAATAAATTATTGTAGGTTTAAGAAAATAATTGAAAGAACAGACGACAACGGATTTAGAGTTGGGGGCAGATTTCTGCATGGTACACAGAAAAAATCCGCTCCCAAACCCCAATCCGTTGTCGTATTTCATCGGTTGATAGCAAAGGGGTGCTGGTTTCGTGGACCTTTGGGAGGTGAATCCACAGCCAAGTCCCAAACTTTACATATCCCAAATCTTATGGATATGGAACAGGCTCAACAGGGGGACAATTCGCTGGGAGATTTGTTGCCGTTGGTAGCTGCTGAATTGCCAGTCTGTCTTGAGGGCTAAACCGTTTGATGCCTGCGTTGCCGAAGTTGTCCAACAGCCACAGTTCACGCCCTTGTTCAAACGGGAATGAGGGTATGCCTTTGATGAGATAGGATGTATAATCATCACCACCAAGATTTGCTCCATCGCATTTTACTTGACTAACAACACATATCTCGTTCCCGCTATAAATTGTGCCATAGGAGGCTTGGGATGGTATGTGGGCATTCCAAAGGTCTACAGATTGGATATCTACTCTGGTTTTTATACACATCGCCGTGCCCCCAATAAATATAGTTTCAGTAGTAAGTTGTCCAGATTTTGAAGTTGCCACGAGGTTTAATGAAACTTGATATTGCCCTGCGGCAGATGGTTCCAATCCTTGTTTGCTATTTAATGAATAGGTAAAGAATTGACTACCCTCTTCACCCAATTGGTTTAAAGGTTTCGCTTCGATTAATGGGTCAATGCCATACGCTGGTGGCAACGGTGGTGTAAACTCTGGCGAAATCAATACAGACTCCAGCGGTTCACTGGATTCCACCGCTAAGGTGAGGTTTAGACTCAGCGGTTGGGGAATTGGCATGATATCCTGCAAACCATCTTGAATCTTAACCTCAACTTCTAAAGGTAGAACAGGTGTGTCTGTTGGCACAGGCGTATCCGTTGGTACAGGTGTCTCCGTTGGCACTGGTGTAGCAGTATCTGTTGGCACAGGTGTGTCTGTTGGAACAGGCGTATCCGTTGGCACAGGTGTCTCCGTTGGCACTGGTGTAGCAGTATCTGTTGGTGGCACAGGCGTATCCGTTGGCGCTGGTGTAGCAGTATCTGTTGGCACAGGCGTATCCGTTGGCGCTGGTGTAGCAGTATCTGTTGGTGGCACAGGCGTATCTGTAGGCGGCACAGGCGTATCTGTAGGTGGAATAGGTGTGTCTGTTGGCGGCACAGGGGTGGCTGTCGGTGGGATAGGCGTATCTGTCGGTGGGATAGGCGTATCTGTCGGTGGAATAGGTGTATCTGTCGGAGGAATAGGTGTATCTGTCGGTGGCACAGGCGTATCTGTCGGTGGCACAGGCGTGTCTGTCGGAGGAATAGGTGTATCTGTCGGTGGCACAGGCGTGTCTGTAGGTGGAATAGGTGTATCTGTCGGTGGCACAGGTGTATTTGCTGGTGGAGTAGGTATCCCCTCCCCAATTTCTGTTGTGGTAAACTCAGATGTCACTGCAATCGCCACTTTCGATTCAACAGTGCTAGTTATAGGTTGCGTGCCAACACCTGTAGGTATCAGTACAATGACGGATGTTGGTGTACCTTCCCCTATATCTTCTGTCTCTGTTACTGACGGTGATGTTTCTACGGCAGGGATTAATGTCGCTGTTGCCTCTGGTGATGGTGTCATTGTTCCCGTTAAGCCGTTTGTGGATGTAATCAGTGTATCCCCACCAACGCCTACTGCTCTCGCCGTTGCCGTTGCATTAAAATTCATCTTTCTGGCATCTTCTGTCGCCTCGAATTCTACAGCAAGTGCAGTGGCTGTTATTTCAAAGGCTTTGGTTGACGTTGCTGCCATTTCCGCAGTGGCCGTACTATCCAATACCTGTTGTGTTGATGTCGCAGCAAGGATTTCCGCCGTAGCCCTTATATCTTGTGCCTGTTGTGTTGATGTCGCAGCTAGATCAGGAGTCTCTGTTGCAACCGCAGTAGATGTGGCTAGCGCAACGCGATCAGGTGTGACATCGGTAGAGAGTGACGATGGGTCTTCTATCATTTGTCGTCTGAGCAGATTTTGTGGTTCGCGGACCAGTACAGCCCCCCACTCACGCACAGCACTCAGCGTCGTATATTCGGGTTCGGCTTGCCTCGATTGGTAGGTGACAAAATCAGCACTTAGTACACCAGCACATGTCACTAATGCAAAGGCAGCGATACCAAGTATTATCCACCGCATTGGCCCTGCTAAACAGCCTAGTGGCTGTCGGGTTGCTCCCGGGATTGGTTTTTGTTCGAGGACTGGCTCAGGGTCAGGGACTGGGTCAGGGACTGGATCAGGGATCGGTTCAGGAATTGGTACAGGCGCAGGCCCTGGTGGGTCTTCCAGTAATCCTTCCGTCGCTAGGAGATTGGTGCCACAGTTAGGGCAGATGGTCGCTCCAAATTCTGAAAGCAGATATTCACAGGTGGGACAGGCTGTCTCAGTATCAAACGCAATCAGTGTTGGTGGCAGCAGAGAACGATAGCTCTGTTCGGCGATACCAAGCCACCTTTCCTGTTGCTCAGTCGATAATAGCTCTTGCTCCCACATTTGCTGTTGGGTTGAGATGGCAAACTCAAAATCCTGAATATCCTCTTGTAACTGTTCCTGTTCTGCCGTTGTCGAGGCTGTCAACCAGCGCAGTGACAGATAGGCAGATGAATAGTCCTTGGTACGGTTGCCTGTCGTTTTGGTAGAGATGGCGTTCTGATGTAGCAGTGCATAGCGACGACGTTGGTCGATCAGAAATTGGGCTGTCTCTCTATGGCTGGGGATGGAAGGGTTTGGTGTGAACCCGATGTAGAGATTGTCTGGTGTTGCTCTCGACCATATTTTTTCAAAGCGATTCGTCGGAGGCAGAATGTTGGTTTCCTGTAGATGTGCAATCGTGTCTGTTGGCAATGCAGCCTGCAACTCGGCTTTATCTGAAATGTTTCTAAGCTGTTGAATTCGTTTTGCCAGATTGAGGACTTCTGCCACCTCCACCCAGAATCCTAGTGGATTGTAGCGCGCGGCAGTTTGACGTGCATCGTCTACATTGCCCTTGGATAGTAGATTGACAGCGTGATAGGCAACGGAAAACCGCGCAATCGTGAGTAAATCCGTCCGGATTTGGTGTGTTTTTTCATTAACCATGCCGGGGGAAACCGCCGCCCAAAGCACACGATTGAGGACCTTGATTGTGGTAACGAGGTCTTCATATTGACCCTCGCGTAACATAGATTGCCATCCACGCTCGATAAATGGCTCCCCAAACTTGATGGCTTTGCCATAAGCACCATCGAGTACACTTTGGTAACTCAACTGTAGCTCATGGTAATCGCTCTGATTCTCGCTAAAAATGTCATCAAGCTTGCCTAAACGATAGGCTGCCTCCTCAATGGTTACGCCTACCGCAACAGCATCGATCCATGTCTGTGCCTCTGGGTTGCTGACATCTTCCTTAGTATACTCTTGCAGTAACTTCTTTGCGGTCTCGATGGCAAATTGACTTGCACGTCTTCGCTCGCTATTAGGGATATGGCGCGTCTCTATCAAATATTGAACATACTCGATCAGATTGACACGATTTGGCTCTCTTTTCAATCCTTCCTCAAATCGAACCAAGCGGCTATACTCTCCTTCTGCCTCTGGTGAATCAAGCAGAAGGGCAATGTCTGGCTCCGCGTCTGATGCAGATGTCCCCTCTAAATGCTCAGTCATGCTTACCCGTTCTGTGGCATCGGGCAGCAACGTCATTGTCTCATGGACGCCGACATCATAGGGCATCAGTCCACTCGATGCAGGCATAACGGGTTCTTGTGACTGTGTTTCTCCCCACCACAGGAGCAGGTCTTGCAGGTATCTGCCATCTGGAGAGGTTGGGTCACTGTCGTTGAGTCTGCGATTTAAGCTGTCAACCTCATCGGGTGTCAACTGGCTAAAAAACAGCGCGGTGGTATCATCTGTGCGGGTTTGCAACCGTTTGTCAAGTTGCCATTGAAGATTTTGAAGGTCTCTCGGATTTCTGTCGGCGACAAGATCATTGAACATCCTTTCCAACATATCTGTATCGGTGTTTTTATAGAGACCATCGGTACAGAGCAGCAATGTATCGCCGGGCATCAACACATCCTTAGAAATCGCAATGTTGTTGATGCCAAGTGACTCGACACCAACCGCCGCCAACAAGCGATCATCCTTGTCAGTTTGGTCTTCGGTCACTTGAGACAATCTGCGTTCATGGTGATGCCAGTGATAGGCACGTGAATCACCCACGTGAAAGATTGTATACTGATTGCCACGCATCAACAGACAGAGACAGGTGGTTTGATAGCGACTCTGTCCATTATATTTTTGCGCCGATGCATGGTATAGCTGGTCACTGGCTTCGATGATGGCATTGATAACGACGAGGTCTCGTTCCCTTTCAGATATTTGTCCAGCACGGTCGCGCCATTGGCTGGCGGTTTGGTAGTAGGTTTCGCTGATGAGGCTGACCGCAGTCTGGCTGGTAAACGAGCCATCCTCGCTGGCAGAAACGCCATCGGCCACAATATAGAGCCGACCCGTTGTATCGTAATCCCGAATTGTCTGTGGCAGAAGCGTGCGAAATTGGGGTGGCATTTCTTCTGGCGGCCAGCGGGCATCTTCATTGCCTCCCTCGGGGCGTAAGTGCAGGGGTTTTGAGAGATAGATACAGGAGACATAATCCTGCACGATGGTCTTACCTTGCCATTCTGCATCATATACACAATGTGGCGCAATTTGATTGTTGTTGTTGCCCATAAATATTTCTCGTATTGATCTGAAACTTTCTCATACAAACTTAAGTACCTTGAAAACCGCGTACTTTGCAACCTACGTTTGGATAATTTCTCGTAGGTCCGGCTACTAGCCGGACAACCTTGGTCAACCTATTGAATTTCTTGAAAAATTTGGTATGTATAGGCTGTCACTAGCGTGACCTACGAATGAATTCACCATCTCGTAGGTCCGGCTACTAGCCGGACAATCTTGGTCAACCCATTGAATTTCTTGAAAAAAATCTGGTATGTACAGACTGTCACGCTACTAGTGTGACCTACGAATGAATTCACCATCATTTTTGGTTCCATAGGATTCGATTACACGGTACTTACTCAGCTTTAATTACCAGTTCTGTATCCTCAACAATGGCAGGAGCATACTCTTTGTTTTCGTTGTTATTGTTGTTATCATGATAGCCATCATCATCGTTATTCTCATAGCCATGCTCTTGTTGTTCGTTACCGTAGACAAGCTCTGTTGCGTCCACGACGATGGGTTCCCCCAACTGCGGTTGTAGATAGTTCTGCTCTCTCGGTGTCTGTTGTGCGTAGTACGGCTGGCTGTAGGAGTGATAATTGTCATTCTCTTCGTCTATCGAGAGCTTTGTGGTTTTATGCCCACTGCTCTCTTCATCTTTACGGATAATCCGTAGCGTATTTTGAGGATCGTCGCCTTCATCCTTTTGGCTCTCGGTACGAATCTGCTGCACAAAGCGGTCAATCTCTTCATGCTCCCATGACTGCAAATTATAGCGGTCTGCGCTGATGCGATGCTCAGTTTGATAATCGTACAATTTGACGGCAATCTGTGACCAACTGCCATCTAGTTTGCGCACATCTTCGCGCAATGTGTTGATGATATTACTGCGCAATGTATCAAAAATGGTGACATCATTGGTGATAAACATCTTAGCATCTTCTTTGGTCTGCCCCAGTGGTTGTTTTTCGGGCAGAATATTGATGGCCCCTGCCTTTTTAAGAAAGGCCTGATCCTCTGTAAAGTATGAAATGTGAAAGCCACCATTGCTCATTGGGTCCCGCTCTATCAACCGCAAAAAGCACCCAAAGGTCACAAGCCCCTCAGGGGTGTCAATGCGTTCTTCTAGCGGCACTTGCAAATGCGCAGATGGGGCCGTTTTCTGTGCCCTCTGCTCGACTAAATCATCATCATTGATGCGGGCCAACCCAGCCATGGTATGGTAGGGAGCGATTTGTCCATTACGCTGATAAAATTGGTATGCTCGATAGAGTTCCTTGACCGCACGCACCGCCTGAATGGGGATAGAATGACGTAGTGAAAGATGAGCAAAATAGTTGGGGTTATCGGTCAACACAAATTGGTGGGGCTGACCTTGGCTCACTTCCTGAATCAATTTCCCCGTACTTGAGGAGGGGGTATCTTTATAGCAAAATGTACGAATCTGTTGTTGTGCATCCTCGCTGAGATAGGTCGGCTCAATCGCCAGCATGGGAACAGCTTGTCGATAGCCATCACGCAGTGCCTTACCAAGCCCTCGTTGATCATATTGGCGCTCTAACAACTGTGATGCGCTCATGTGACCCATGTTGTCAATCTGCTCTTTGACATGATGTTCAATCTGGGTGTACAGTTCGTTGCGATTGAGTTCAAACCAATGGCTCTCCGGCTTTTCAATCGCATCAATCATCTCACCCAAGCGGTCAGGGCGATTGCGAAATGTCAGTTGACTGTAGAATTCTTCCGTCAACTCAGGTGTCAAAACCGACCGTTCCAAATCGTGGCGGGGAGATTTATAGAGTCTGTGTTGAAATTGTTGATCTTGATAATTATCGGTACTGCTCTTCTTCATGCTCTGGAGTTGTGTATGCAGCTTATCCAACTCGATCTCAATGCCGTTGGCGTAGCGTCCAAGCTCTTTCCACACATGCAAGAGTGCCTGTTCCGTGACTAGCTTCTTGTCAATTTTTTGCCGTTCGGTAAAGTGTTCAGTCAGGGTGTTGCGATTGCTATACACATTGCGCATGAGCAGTATGCTGAGGGCAATCCAGAAGAAAATACTGATGCCTGTGACACCCCATGCCAAAGCTTGATTTTCTGCACTGCCACCAAAAATATACCAAAGTAGCCAGGGGACGATTGTAAAGATGCCCAGATTCACCAAGGCCATGATCGGTAGATTGCCATCGGAAGGCCAAAAGGCATTAACCGCATAGGTATAGCGGGCGCGCTGTTGGTCGATCAGATCAGTCAGCCCATAGAGCCTATTGACCTGTTCTTGATAACTTTTCTCCATCTCGCTGATTTCATCATAGTAGGATGTTTTGGTTTTTGAGAAGAAATCACGTGCAATTGCCAGCCCACCATGTGGAATGTCACGCAGAAAGTCGGCCTGCAAAGTCCGCAGTTCTTCAAAGGATGTTCGTGTCACATCTGTCACCTGATCGACCATGTGATCTTCAATCCGATCAAGCTGTGTACGATGTCGTGTATCGTGCCTGACTAAAGTGCCATAGACTTGGTTTGCATTGAGCCACGTTGTCCCAACGCTATCGCGTGCCGAGCGACTGCGCTGAAAATTACGCAAATAATCCAGATCATTGACCTTATGTTTCCAACGATTTGGGTTGAGCAATTGCTCGCGAACAGCGGATGGGGTTAATTTGACACGTGCGCGTTCACCAATCACAGAATAATCTGCATTGGTTTGTGATTCCAGCAGCATGGTAATGGCTTCATCAAGCAGCTTGTCGGTGCAATAGGCATTGAGTTCGCTACGGGGCAGCACCCAACTCGAAAGACCCATACTGGCATAGCCGCTATGCGCAAGGGTGCTATTTGCCATTGCGGTTGCCGTTTCAAAGGCATCGCCTACGGCCGTGGCAAGGTTGAAAGTCAGCCACTCACCTGCAATAGGCAGGATACTCTTGACCGATGTCCCCGCTTCGGCCTGTTCGTTGGTGGGGCCAACCAAATAGCAGAAGCCATTTTGAAAGGGACGTTGCTCCTCGTTAAACTCAATCACTCTATCGTGGTCGAGTGTTTTGGCTTGGTAGGATTTGCCCTGCATGTAATAATTGAGTTCTTTGATGGCCGCATAGGCATTGCTGTCTGTCCAACGACGCAGTTCCATGTCAGGGACACGTGCGGTCTGTTGCCAAGTACGCTGGAACTCATCCTCACCAGCAAAGCGAGGCAAGAGCAACAGCCCCGATACAGATGCATTCTGTTCATGATGCATATTGATATCTTTGATAAAGTAAGCGAGATCGACCAGTAAGCCACTGGCAAAGGGGTTTGCCAGCGACCCCACCAGATGAAAACTAGGACGGTGGCGGTCCACGATATCAATGCCCCACTTCTCGAGTGTGGTGCGGTGTCCTGCTTCCTCCACCAAACTGGATAAGGACTCGAGTTTGTCTCCAATCTCTAGCGAATGACGAAACAACCATTTACGTGCATAGGCGCGGACACTTGGAACCTTTTCTGCACTGTCAGTCAGTTCGGTGCGTATTTCACTTAGATCGGGGGATTGGATGTCAAAAATCTTTTGTGTGATCAAATTGCCGACATTCATTAAGCCATCACGCCCGACATCGAGGCTTTCGCTATCGTAATTTTTTTGGCGAAATGCCCGCTCCTCATCTGGATGTAGCAGGATCAAATAGCGGACGACAGGGGGGATAATGCCGCAGATTTCATAGAGTCGTTGACAGACATGATAACAGATGTGTGCCCCTTCCAGCCCCGCACCCACGATGATGGATCGCTGGATGCTCAACCCACGCTGTTTGGTATATTCAGACATAGTTTTTTACCCTTGCTTAAGAGATATTGGGATGTAAGACCATACTACAGAAAAAATGGTGATTCATCTACTCATTTGGATTGATACCTGCCCACTGCATCACAGCATCTTCTAATTTCTGACGCAGGTCAGCCAAGTCCGTCCGCAGAGAATGTGGACTCTCTTTTAAGAAGGCCAGAGCCATCTGCTTCACCCCGTTCTGACCATGAAGACTGCGGTAGCGTTTGTCCTCAGCCTCTAGATCGTCGATGTACTCTTTGTGCTGTCCCAGCTTTTCAATGGCACTCTCCAAATCACTGCTTAGACGCTCGACATTCTCCCAACCTTCATCCGGTCGCATCAATGGACGACAATAGTAGAAGACATTACTTTCATTTTGCTGAATATAGCCAAAGACCAGCCCCACACCAAAGAGTTGCAGATTACGCTCCTCCAGATTCATGGTGGGTGTACGGAATTTGGGATCAAAAAGACCAATCGGCAGTTCGCGTCTGAAAAAATCGCTATTGGCTCGTTTTTGACGGCTATATGCACTCTCTAAATTCGGGTAATCCTGTAAGGCATTGCTGGGCAATCCGTGTGCCGTACTCAACATGGCAATGCTCTGAGCATTGTTGGTTGAAATCAACTCCTCACCCTGTTGCACATGCCCCGCAAAGACAGAGCTTTCCTGAATGGGTACACCCAACACGCGAATCAAATCTTCAGGCTCGACACCTTGACCCTTGATCCAGTTCCAGAATGGCTGTGATTGGGTACGGATGCGTCGTAGCCAAGTATTGACGGCAGAGTCTTGCCCACTGTCGGTGGCAAACTGCTCAATATTGATGTGCTTGATTGATTCATAGGGTTTATGGGTAAAGGACAACAGACGGTTTTCCAGTTCCTCTTGGCTCCAATCACGCCAAGAGGCAACCGGGCCACAATTGTTTGGTGACTGTGCTTGCTCAAGCCACTGGTTACTGTCTATGGTCAATTCGTTGTAAAATTGCTCAATATCAGCATCCGTCACAACTGACCATGTGAGGCTGTCGATAGCGGTCTCCGTGTCTAGCTGCGCTTGTGCATTGACCACTAGGTTATGATGAATCTGTTTGAGCCGATCACGCAGTCCTGTGTAGGTACGCCGTTGCTGCGCCGCATGGTTGCGCAGACTGCTCAAGAGGCTGAGTACCTGATCCTGTTGATAAAGAGCCAGGCGATTGCTCAGACGCTCGCGCTCGCCACGTAGATAAACGCTGGCTGTATTTTTGATTTGTGTATTTCGCCAGATGGGAATTCGGCCACTCACTGCGTGGCTCAATGATTGGTAATCTGTGCTATTGCGCTGCTCACCATCACGGAGTTTGTATTCAATTGAGGTGCGCTGGTCGTTGAGCGATTTAATCAACTCGGCCAGCTCATCCTCAAATTGCTCCACAAATTGAATCGCCGCACCCAACCCATATTTGGCATCATTCACCAACTCATCTACACGCTGTGCCAAGCTTTCTTTGATCTCATCCTCGACCTGTTCGCTATTTTGGCGAATCTGCTCGGCATAGTCCCCCTGCAAACGCTCTTCCGTACGTTTGACATTGCGCTGGATGGTCCCCAAAATATCGTCAATGCTCAAGTCGATCTGGTCACTCAGGCTAACCCGAATTGCAGGTCGCTTGCCCGTGCCTTTTAACATGGACTGTGACAAGTCTTGTGGCGATAGGCGGTTTTGGTTCATAAATTCGGTCGATAGCTGGATAACATCATCTGTACCCAACTGCACCGCTAACATTTTCTCATCCAGAAACGCCTGACAAAAACGGCGGCTACAGGCTTCCATGATGTGTTGGCTGGGGAAGGCTAGTTTGGCACACCCCAACCCGCTGTAGCCCTTGATGCGATCCTCAAAGGTTGCCTTTGTGCTAAAGATATTGACCCAGCGACTCAGGGCAGCTGGACCCATCTGCGATGAAATCTGCAAAAAGATGGAGTTTGCCAACATGGGGGCCAGTTCATCCAACCCAGACAGGGTATTGCCAGCCGTATTGATGCTGTCTACAAGATAGCAGACATCAAAGGGGCGTGTATAGGGAAATGAAACCCGCGTCTCGCGTGGATACACCTCACTAAAGCCATTGACCATCAACGTATCTAGGTCATCCAAACAAGATTTGGCATTGGCCTCAATTTTGGTACGTTGTTGCACCGTGCGGAACACCGAAGGGAGTGCCAGCACGCCATTCATAAAGATGGCATCATCCTGTGCGACAATGCGCCGACAAATACTGCGGATGACATACGCCATGTCGATAAATACGCCCGCACCTGTGCCACCACAGAGAGAACTGACCAGAAACACGTTCATGCTCTGTGAAGATCCGATTTCACCGATGGTATCCCCGCTATCCGAGACCACCTGTCGATCCATCAGCTTCAGATGACGAAGACGCATGATTTCTGGCTCTAAGCGCTCGTGGATTTTTTGAAAATGATAAAAGAACGCCAGACGTCCCAAGAGTCGATTCATTGCGGCCCCTTCAGAAACGGTCTGTGGTGGTAGTGCTGATGGCAACCAATCGGCAATTTCAGGGTAACGATTTAAATTGGTCAGGATATTGCCCGTCGGGACATTGCCAATATTCACAAATTCACTGTAGGTATCGAGTTTGACGATATCGCCATTGTTGCGGCGGACTTCGGGTAAGCGGCCATCGGTGTCAAACGCCACTAAGCGAATGGTCTCAAAAACATCCTCACCAATATTATCCAACAACAGTGATTTAATGTGTGTCAGTACAGTTGTACCCGTTCCACCCACGCCAACCAGTAGCGATGGTCGAAATTCTACATTCATGATGATTCTCCTATTGATTCTCTTTTGGATTATTTAAGCGAATACTCTCGTTTCCAGCCTCGATTTCAGCACCATCGTGCCAGTCAAACACGTCTCCTTGGCGATGGGTGTAGCTAAATCCATCCATATCAGTGGTCTGTACATACTCCACGCCCGGCCCCAAACGGCTTACTTGCACTTCCACCACAACCCCCTGCGATGGTCTACCAACAGGGCGCAGTCGCATGGTTGCGGCAGGTGTTCCCGCCTCATCACCAGTATCACCCAGTGTAAATTGATACCACCCTCGACGTTTACCGCGTAGCTGCTCCTCAAACCCAGTAAACGACCACTCGATACTCATGCCATTGAGGGTTGGTCTGCGTCGATAGATGCCAACGGGAATCCAAATAGCGAGTACGGCTAAAAGCCCGCCGATGCCATAGGGGGCTAAGTCACACAATGTTTGATTGCGTTCATTTCGCTCACAAAATGGTGTTGGCGGTGGCGGTGGTGGTGTCGGCGTTGGCGTGAGGGTTGGCGTTGCGGTAGAGGTTGCCGTTGGCGGTGGGGGGAGAGGTGTATCTGTAGATGTAGGCGTCCCCGTAGGTGTTGGCGTATGGGTGGGTGTGGGTGACAGAGTAGGCGTTGGCGACGGTGTAGGGGTTGATGTACTTGTTGGGGTCGGGGTCGGTGGAGGCTGGACCGAAAAGGAGCGGACGGCTGTGTCCGCGTTCACAGTTGTGTCACCCACCAACTGCAACACATATTCCACACGGTAATCACCAACAGGCAATGTCCCACTCTCGATAATGGCATCGAGTGCAGAGATGCCAATGCCTGAATTAAACGCTAACGGAATTTGCTGGACGGGTTCACTCGCTCTGGATACATCCGCTTCATTATAAATAGAAGCAATGACAGGAACCGTCTGTGCCGTGTTGCCGTCTGGCTCACTGTTGACCAAGACCTGTGCGGCCAGTGGAATCGACTGCTCTAAGTTGAAGATGAAACCATCCGATGGGGACATGGCCTGTAGCCAAGGCCAAGGCATGAGCGTGATTTGGGTCACGTCGTTGACAAGCATGGGTTCGCCACCAATCTCAATGCCAGCACTAAAGACAATGTCGCGCGTCCCCAAATCAGTTACAGAGAGGTCATCGCTGTTGATATAGGTGTCGTTATACTCTGCTTGCAGGACAGAGGCAATCATCGCAGGGATAGTGGTGGAAATCGTTTTGGAGACAGTCGAGGTGACAGTCGAGGTGACAGTCGAGGTGACAGTCGAGGTGTTCGTGGAGGATATGGTAGGCGAAATTGTAGAGTCAGCAGCGATTAGGACAGTTGCTGATACAATCGTCGATACAATAGGGGTTACCTCACCTGTTTCTGGATTCAGAATTTCAATTTTTGGTTCAATCAACTTATCCAAGATAGACGTTTGGTTCTCATCTAATACTTGGACAGAAATCGGAACGGGCTTCCCTTGTGGATGCAGATCACTATCTGGTTGATTGAAAACGACATTCAGGTTGTCAAAAACGGGGACAACTCGAACTTGCACAACCACATCAGAGTCATTGGTGCGTAGCATTAGGGTCCATTCCCCTTCCCATTCATCATGCTGCTGAATAGACCAGACTTCACCAATCTCTCCTTGGTTCTGGATAATCACATCATTGTCAGGCTGCCGGCTTGTGTCATCCGGACCAATCAACTCCACCTCAATCTGATCACCCGGATTTTCTTTCTGCACAACAAAAACAATGCTTTCGATTAATTCAGAGATTGTGAGCGAAGAATCCAGCGACCCCTCAACCGGAACAGACTGGCTCCCGCTGTTGCCACCCACCGGAATACAAAGCAGATCGCTGATGAGCCGTAGCGAAAGCGTTGGCAGGTCATCCACGTTGTCTTTAAGGCGATAATAAACACCGCCACTGGTATTGGCTAACTCCTGCCAGATATTCCCATAGGGACCGCCATCCTCACTTGTTGTTGCGCCCTCCTCAATACCGAATACATAGAGTGGCACACCGCCGCTGCCGCCTGTCTGGGGTATTGCCGCACACTTGTCGCCAGTGTAGACAAACTCACCAAAGCGGGCATAGCCAGCGCGTACTTCTTCTATGTATGCTCGCAACGCTTGACCATCCGCATCGACAAACTCATTCGCTTGGCTGGTTTCGGGTTGCCCATCGGTAATGACCACAATGGCTGATTTGGTTTCCTGTGAATGATTCTCTTGGATGCCGTTCAACACCTCATCCCACGCTGCTTTGATGTCGGTCCAGCCCATTGCATCGCTGTCAATATGTTGGCTCCGAATTGTGTCCATCACTGCCCGCCGTTGCTGCTCCGTTGCAAGGTTGGTCAGGGGCAATGCCGTGACAGCCGCATCCCCAAAGAGAACGGCACTGATGCGTACATCCACCGCAGGAATGTCGCCGAGGGTGTTGACCAACATCTCGACAGCATCGATTCGGCGGGAATTTTGATCATAGTTATCCCACATACTATTCGATTCATCAATGATGACATAGAGATCGAGTGTCTCTGGGATCTCCTCATTCTGTGCCAAAAGCGCAGGTGATGGGTAAACAGCGGCCCATAACAGACTCAATACTAACAAAAGAAAAAGAAATTTTTTCTTTACTTGGTTCGGATACATGATCTTTCTTTGCATTGAAGAAAACCTCTCTGGTTTATAAACATCAGCAATGTGCAGTGCTACACTGCCTCGAAAATTGTTGTGGTACGATATTTTTCTAATGTAAACTGGAACTCCCATAGTTCAAGTGTACGGTTGGCTGGTTTCAAAGCGTCAGATAACAATGTTTTGACATCCTCCCCCCCAATCCCAGATTCGTCTATATTGTCGCCTATCCCATTTGTGAGCATTGTGTCGAACACATCACTGTCATCTGGTTCTGAATTACCGCTCTCCGGTTCGCCGACCCATTTACTCCCCACCAACATTTCAAATAGAGTTGCTGCCAACATATAGGCATCAACTGTCTCGTCAATAGGGGCGCCAGTGAGATAGTCCGTCGGCGCATAGGCTTTGGTGCTAAAACGAGGGCCTTCTACACTAGCGAGTTCCTGTGCAGCGCCAAAATCAATCAGAACCACACGACGATTGCGCTCTAACATGATATTGCCCGGCTTAATGTCGCAATGCGCATAGCCTTGCTCATGCATATACGTCAGCCCATCCACAATCTGACAGATGATCTCCGATGCCTCATCCAAGGATAACGTGCGGCGTTCTCGAAGAATCGTACGCAGGTCTTTGCCTTGTAACATCTCCATCACCAGATAGGAACCATATTTGGGGTCGTGTCCTGTGTCGTCAATTTGGACCAAATTTGTGTGCGAGAGTTGCTTGCTAATTTTTAGCTCACGAACAAAGGCTTGTTCATAGCTTTTCTTGGCTGCACCTGTCAATTTTTTCTGATTCTCATTGGCAAACTTAATAACTTTAGAGACGCGATTCTCCGCCTTTGTATCCACAACTTCACATATTTGTGCCATGCCGCCCATTTTCAACTGTGCCTCAATGCGATAGCGGCCATCAACCAAACTGCCCTCTAATTCCTCTAAGCCCGCAATTCGGACAGTAAATTTCTGGCTCCCTAACGTGATCTGATCATGATCCCGCAGCCCAACACGTTCTCCTTTGTTGAGCGTTTCTCCATTGCGTTCGGTAAACTGTCCCAAATTACGCAGAATAATAGAACCATCACTAATATCCAGTTTGGCATGAGGAATGGAAATTGATTTATCAGGGATGCCAAAGGCTTGAATCCGGTTAATGTTGCCCCCATGCGGTTGATAGACAAATTGCAAATCGCCAGACCGTCCGGAACCGACAATCCAGCGCGCAATTTTGGCCCGTTTCAAGTCAAGCGAATTTCCCCCTTCCTGATGAATGAGGCTGCGCGATCTGGCGTCGTATCGCAGCTTATTTCGCCCAATCTCAACCACATCGCTATGTTTGAGGACATGGTCTGCCCCTGGCGTAATCTGATTACCATTGACTCTTGTGCCATTGACACTAAATAAATCACGGATATAGAGTTCGGGTTCATTGGTGTTTCTGTTGTTTTTATACAGGATCAGCGCATGGGGATTGGAGATATCACCGCCTGCAAGCGAAAATATCTGTGCTTCCATCCGTGAAACCAAGCCACCCACAGCAGGAACAACAAAACGCTGTCCTTTCATTTGTCCACTATCAGAAATCAGGGTCAACTTGACATCATCATCATCCGTTTGTGGTCCACCCTGCCCAACCAACCTCGTTGGATCAGGCACAACCTGACCATCATGCATCATCTGGTCTACAGGCGCATTCACATACTGCGTGGGGACGCTTCGACCATAAGCGTTTTCCCCATAGGCATCATTTCTGTATGCCTGATTCCCATACGCTTGATTTCCATACGCCTGATTCCCATAGCCATCTTGTGGATAGTCAGCTCTTTGTGTTGCCTCATATCCATACGTATCGTGCTGCTGTGTCTCTGTATGCCCATTGGTATTATAGGGGGGCTGTCCGCCGCTTCCCTGTGTAGTGTTGTTGTTTGACATAGACGTCTGTCCAAAATTTTCAATAAGTTCGGTTTTATCTTCTTGCTCATTTGGCAATGGTTGTTGACTGCCATATCTATTGGGGCTACGGGGGGGGGTCGGTTTGGACTTAGGCATAGATGAGCCATGTTCCATCGTGCCAGTCTCATAATCAGCACCGTGACCAGCACTATGACCAGTATTTCGTCCCGTATCAACGCGGACTGCTTGAAATGTCATCATCAGAATTGCGCCTGCAATCATCACGCCCACAACCAATACAGCCCAAAACATCCACGTTGGTTGCCCTGTCGGGCCTTGTGTGGATGATGGGTCGGGTGTCCCTGCACCTGTTGATAGCGTTGATTCACCCTGTACATCATTAGCCGGATCATTCGTGGAGGGAGGAGGCTGTGTCTCTTCAGGTTGCGTCTCTTCAGGTTGCGTCTCTTCAGGTTGCGTCTCTCCGGGTTGTGTTTCAGATTGGGACGTTGTCGGTGCGACAGTCGGGTCTGGCGGTGATGCTGATCCAGACTCTGATTCAGACTCTGTTACTGTCGTTGATGTTGCTGTAGGGACACTCGTTGGTGTTGAAGTAGGGACGCTCGTTGGTGTTGGCGGCACAGGATTGGGTAAATAGCTACTAATTTCTGTCCAAAAAATATCGGTTTCCAGCGGAGCGACATATTCATTCAATTCTGCGGGCGTTGTGCTACCACTCAATGTTGCCCAGACCGCCAGTTGCGTTGGTAGACTTCGCCATGCCGCACTTGACTTTTGCTGGATTTGTTCCAACGCAGCCAAGGTATCCTCGCCTACAATTTCATCGGTAAGCGTATACGCTGCGCCATTGGCCGGATACCCTCGCTCCCCCGGTGCGACGTGTAAACAATAGCCAAAAAGTCCATGTGTCGCCGATGTGCTTTGCGCAGATAGTTCAATGGACGCATCAAGCCCCAACGTAATCACATCGCAGTATTGTTCATCATTGCTGCGTAGAATTTGTCCGATGGGCATCTTTGCCGTGATTTCACGATCCTCCGCTTGCAGCGTGGCCTCAAGACGTAGAATTGGCTGTTGGAATGTTGGGCTGCGCCCGGTAACTTCCAGTAGGACAACGCCTTCTTCAACCAATGGATACAAGTTTGTTGTCTCTGCCTGTCCATAGCTGATTTGTGTCAATCCAAGCAAACCAACACACAGAGAAATGATGAGTGCTGTCAATATCTGTTTGCTTCTGTTTTTATAGGTTTTCTGTTGATCTGTACACGGTTTATTTAAGACCCAGTGGACAAACCGATTTATGTAGATAGTGGATATAGCCATTAATCAAGCTCCATTTGTGTAATTCTTACTCGTACTCAAACAAAAAGTTTGCATTCCCCAATTGAACTTTTGCTTTGTGTGCAATCGGGACTTCTTGATTTTTTTCAACAAAATGACCATTCACATACGTACCGTAGCTGCTCCCCTCGTCTTTGAGATAAAATTGATTGGTGTTCACATCCATCCGAACTCGTGCATGGGGACTGGAGATTGATTTGTATTGTGGCTGTCTTGCTGCGGAGAAACCAATCGATGGTAGACCGTTGATTGGTTCGCCACTGTTTCGATTCAACATGACCTTTGTCTGCGAACCACTAAATTTGAGGGTCTGGCGTTCCGACGACATCTTCTGACCTTCCGTATCCAACAGTGTCAAATATGCGCGAATCTGACTACATCGTTCGCATACACTCCCCCGTTTGATCACCATACGACATTCGACATTGTCACAAACGTCCACCAATGGGCTAGCTTGTCGATATTTGCCTTCAAACATCGACAAAAGGGATGGAGAACTCAAGGACTGAACGGCGATGTAGAAACCGACCAATGTAGGAATCATCATCAGTAGAAACAAAACAAAAATGACCATCTGCTGTGCAATGGTCGATGTCGATATCGCTGGCAGAAATGAGTCTCTGGTGATGGTGAACAGAACCCACAACACAATAGATACATAGAGACCAAAATGCAGAAAAAATGATGCCCCCATGAACGGCGACCAATCCTTTTGGTAGAGTAGGCCGCGCGTCCACCAAAAAGCGACTCCTCCCATGTACATAAGCCCCAACACGACCCATCCAGGGATAGCACTGATAATGCCCGGAGAATTTGATGGGAAAAGATAAATAAAAATTAACAAAAAAAGGCCGATGATGATTGCCAAACTACCAAACATCATGCCAATACGTCCCATAGTTTTGTTCATGTACATTGGATATGCACCTCAATTTTGATTCCACTGATTGTGTTTAAGCTAGTTCTGTCTCAGTTCCGTCTCAAAGGCTAAAACCGACAGACGGCAATAGATACTCGTTTATCTTGTTTAAGCGTATCATGAATATTTTGTGACTATCGACATTCTTTCAACAATATTGGGACAGTTGTGGAACATTCACAGTCTTAACTTGTTATAAAATGGTGTACGTGCTTGTAGAATTGAAATGAGAAGTCGCTAAATATGGCTTTGGGCGAAATGACAACCTGCGCCATGAATTAAAAAAAAGCAGAGTCACCTATTTGTGCGATAGACGACTCTGCTTTTACGGAGATTAATGTTGTGCTGTTAACGAGAAGCGATAACCAACAGCCTGTACAGTATAGATGGGTCTGAATCCAATAATCTCTTCTAATTTTTGTCGTAATCGTTTAACATGCGCTCTCAGGCGATTATTGTCTGTTTCATATAGGATATCTTCTGGCATATCGGCATATACAAAGTCCTGAATATCGTTTACCTTGCAGTTTTTACCTTCATGTTGGACCAGATATGCGAGTAGACGAAACTCTAACCTAGTGACATTTTCACCTTCACGAATGCATATATTGTTAAGCCAGACCTCGCCCAATCCGATATCGACCTTAGATGCCGTATCTAGGTATACACCACTTGCATCACTGAGATGACTTTTCTGTGGCGTACCCGTTTCTTCTTGGTTTATACCCAGAGTACCTTCTGGAACTTGCGCATCAGTCGTTGCATAAAATTTTACATAATCGGCGAAAATACTGCCATGAATATGTACCTGCCCCCTTGTATCATGTATAATCAATCCCTTCTTCCTCAAGGAATGAAGTATATTTCGATTTAGAGATATAGTTTGTGCAGATGTAATGTTTTTCAGGGCAATCTGCTCCGCTACCTTTAGGCTGTACCAAATCTTTTCGCAGATGACACAGAATGTATCCAATCTCAACAACTCATCTGGAATTAGGTGAAGTAACATGCTGTCGTACTCATTGTCATCTTCAGCGAATAGGCGCGCAACTTGCCGGAGCAGCAGCGGCCATCCCCCTGAGAGGGTAAATAACGTTTTATAGAGAGATGGATGGAGCGTATGACCGGGCATGACATGCTTTAGGAACTTGTCAATCTCATTTTCCTTGAGTGGTTTCAACCAAATATCCCGCTCAAACTCATCCAGTTCCAATAATTGTTGGAGTCCAGCCTCTGAGAATAACTTAACCCATGAATCGGTCGTTGTTGTCACAAACAATGGACGATCCCAATATGGCGTGGGTCTTTGAAGTGTTGCAATATCGGCCATGAGCGAACCGGGAAATCCCTGAATGGCTAACTCAAAGTTCTTAATGATAAAAACAACCGACAAATTGGTCTCTGAAAACAGTGTAATCAGTGCTTCTTTCAGAATATTCATAGGCGATATACTACGCCCATTTTGGGTTGCCTCCAACTCTAAAATAAACTCGTGTAATTTGTTGCGAAGATTTTTAGACTCTTTTATATAGCCAGCCATTTCACATAAAAGTATTTGTAAATTACCTAATACCAATTTGC
>JBCCFC010000059.1:0-20897 GCA_039029935.1 Chloroflexota bacterium | reverse complement strand
CACCGAAGTGATGGTTGGGCAAACTGAAGGGATGGTTGCGCTTCATGAGCGGAAGAGCCTGCGCAAGCTGAAGGGATATAAAAAAGCTAGTCAGCTACTCAGCCGTCAGCTTGTCAGCCAGTGTGCTGAAATGCTGAAGTGCTGACAAGCTTTTTTATTCCTTATCGCGCAAACCCACCAATGGCTGGCATGATTGTTGCACCTAGATTGGCGAGAGCCGCGTTGAGTTCATCGCTTGGCGAGCCATAAACCGTCATCCCTTGAGGCTTGACCATGCTCATCAAACGTCCGGCAAACTTCTTGCCAAAATTGCCCAAGTGGACCAACGCCGCGGCTGAGTCAGCATAGCGTTCAAAAATATGGCACATGTTCTCCTCATCGTTGATATACCATTCATAGTTGAGCGCACCTGGCTCATCGGCCTCGGTTGCGGCAATCATCTCTGCGGCCAAGGCTTTAAAGTTATCCAACTCACCCTCGTTGATGGCGGCAGCGAAAACCCACGTAATATTCTCATTCATGGCAAAATCTCCTTATTTGATGATATAATCTTGACAAATGTACATTCCTATCAGTACACTTTCAACGTATAGGAATAGCGATTATTTAATGTTCGCAAGTTCAGTGAGCACGCCCCGTGTGGGTCTGCCCTAAATGGGTACGTTATTTAATCGCCATTCCATAGTAACTGCTTGGCTAGTATATCAAAAATTCACCATAGTGAAATAGTAATTAACGGCATAGTACTGTCACAAAAGAATTAAACACGCATAGGAGCATGAAGCATCGTGTATAAATATAAGCGTATTGTCGTCAAGATTGGCACAAGTGTCTTGACGGGCGGAACGCATTCATTAGACACCAAGCATATGACAGAGTTAGTCCGCCAGTGTGTCATCCTCTATCAACAAGGGCATGAAGTTGCAATATGTACATCCGGTGCGGTTGCTGTCGGTAGTTCACAATTGGGCTTCCCAGACTTGCCAAAGACAATTATCAGTAAACAGCTATTTGCATCGGTTGGGCAAAGCCGCCTGATGAATGTCTGGGAAAAGTTGTTTGCCCCGTACAACATTCATGTCGGGCAGGTGTTACTCACGCGTGCCGATGTTGAAGACCGACAACGCTACTTGAATGCACGTGACACGCTTTCTGCCCTACTCAAACATCGCATTGTCCCCATTATCAATGAGAATGACGCGGTGGCACCAGAAGAGATCAAGGTGGGTGATAATGATAACCTCTCTGCGTTGGTAGCAACCCTCTGTCACGCCGACCTGTTGATGTTGCTGACCGACCAAACAGGGCTGTTTACGGCTGACCCACGCACCAATCCCGATGCTGAATTAATTCCCGAAGTGCGCAAAATTGACGCTGAACTGCGCGCCAAGGCAGGTGGATCAGTGAGCGGATTGGGTGTTGGTGGCATGGACACAAAACTACAAGCGGCCAACATTGCACGGCATGTCGGGACCGATGTCATCATTGCTGCGGGACATGCCAAGGATATTATCATTCGTGGTGCGCAGGGGGAAGCGGAGGGGACACTTTTTCCCGCACTTGTGACAGGCGTGGAAGGGCGCAAAGAGTGGATTTTGGCGGGTCCCAAATCGGCGGGTATTTTGGTTGTGGATGCTGGTGCAGCGAAGGCGCTCTGTGAAAATGGCAAAAGTCTGTTGGCCGCGGGCATTCGATGGGTGAAAGACAGTTTTCAGCGTGGCGACACTGTGTTGATTGTCGATGAAGAGGATCAACAACTTGCACGTGGTATCACGGCTTATTCCAGCGAGGACCTGCAAAAGATCAAAGGCTGTCAGTCCGCTGAAATCTCGAAGCGGTTGGGGCATCACTATGGGGCGTCGGTGGTGCATCGAAATGATCTGATTCTGTTGACGGATTGAGGTAATAGAAAAGGCCAGATATGTCTTCATGCATATCTGGCCTTTTCTATTACTGCTATTGTTCGTTGATTAGCGAGCAATCAACGGCAAATGCATCAGGTATGGACTGACTTGAATCTGTCCATGTGCAAGAGTCTAAAAAAGAATAGTGTGCCACCCCTATTTATGTCAAAGGCGTCAGACACAAATAGGGACAGAATACTATTTTTTTCTACACTTTGCCCAATGCATTATTGACTATATGCAACAATTTCATGATTACACATCCGGTTCCCAGTCAAAGCGCAATTCCATCGGTGGGCGGTCATCGACATGCTCGGTTTCGCGACGATGAAGCAGCGTGGTCTTGACAATGAGCTTGAGCCGTAGCCAATTGTCGATTTTAACCCCAACAGGCGTGGGGCTTTGGTCTTTGGCATACATGGCAGCGTTGCGCCCAATCGACTCAAAGGTTTCCAAGGTCATGCTCGGTGACTGCGAAAATAGCTCCAGATTGTTCAGTGGGGCAAAACCGCGTTTTTGGATGACGGTCGTGCCACGTGATTGCAGCCCGATGGCGATGCCCGACCCACTCAGCGACGCACCCACATGGCTAATCGCGGCACAGTCAGAACTGTGGTATACTTTGATGACGCGGGCAACCAACCCTTCCTTGGCAACGCCTGTCAGAATTGCCGCCAAGACATCCTCATGCTCAAGCCCGTTGATGGTGCTGGTCAAACCTGTACCAAAGGCTGGCCCCACGGCGACAATAACTTCTTCACGTGTTCCCGCCTGTGCAGGCCCCAATTCGGCCAACATCTCGGAGGGGTCGCCGATGTTGCCGTCGATAAACTCACGTGGCGATTTGGCCTGTGGGACTTCCTGAATCTCCTGCCAGCGTTTATCGGCATAGGCGCGTGCATATTTCAGGGCTTCACTCTCTGGCTCAGGCGCATTCTCAGCGGCTTCTTCCAGCCGATAGCCTGTGCCTGGACCTGCATAGTCATTGACATCGTTGACACCGCTCAACACGTGAAAATCATCGGTAAAAATGGCGGAAGGTTGCAGATAATCGCCCACAACGCGCTGTCGCCCCATCTCCAAAATGTTGCCCGCTGTTTTGGTAAAGTTATGCTGCTCCAATGCGCGCACCACATTGAGCATGGTCTGGTCACTCTCCAAAAACTGGTCTGCCGCCGCCAAATCTGCCACCAAATCGCGCTCAGGCATATCTTCACTCGCATGAGCCGTAACCGCAGCCATGACTTCGGCGTCATTAATAGGAGGAAATCCCAATTCCTGATAGACGGCTTGAATGGCCTGCGCTGCCTCCTGACGCACAGCCAGCACATCGGCTTCGGCCACAGGACGGACACCGCCATCGACCTGCATGTCACGTTGTAAGATGTTGTAGTCATCAAAGTCTTCGGCGTCAAAGTTGCCGCCGCCAAAGAGGTTGTCACGTTTGGGGATGGCACTGTAGCCCGAGAAGATAAAATCTGTGCCGGGGATAAACTGACACATCAATTTGGCCGTTTTGCGGATGGCTGAGTGGGAGGCTAGGGCATCATTCCCCGACGCCACCTCCAAGCCCAACATGGCAGCAATCAAGTTTTCGGCCAAGACCGCACGAACGCCACCAGGCAGTGATTCGGGCAAGGCAATACACGAGATTGAGCCATTTTGGACGCCCTGGCTACCTGCACTGCGTGTCACCCACAAACAACGGGCTTCGAGATAGAGCATTGAGCAGCCATCCGAGTGTCCCATCAATGCCTCCGAACCTGTACCAGAGGTAAAGCGAATTTTTACCCCGCGTGATGCATAGGCTGAGGCAAGAAACGCCTTAGACCAAGGGGTATCGTCCCCATCAACAAAGGTCTGCTCATTGCCATAGACAGAGAGCGTTTCGGCGTAGGTGGTCAACCCCTTCATGGCAAGACGCAGACTTAAGGCTTCCTCGACCGCACATTGGGTGAGGACGCCACCCCGTCCCGTCTGTGTGCCGACCAGGATGGCGAGCGCGTTGAAGGGGGCATTGCGGGCAACGCGTACGGTGGTTTCAACTTCGGCAAAGCCACGCAGGGCGGCTTCGGCAGCGTCCGCAGAGAGCAGTGCTGGATGCTCACGAAAGTTGGTGACATGGGCTTGGTTGGCCGGTGTGCGGCGGACGCGCATTTTTGCCAATCCCATCATCATTTCCAGCACGGTCATGTGGCGAATGACATCGGTGAGCTTGGCAGGGGTACAGCCAGAGACGATGCGACGCACCTCTTTCTGTGAGACGTTGATGTCCACCAGCATTCGTGCAATCGCTTTGGACGGCATTGCCATCGCTTCTGGAGCAATGGTCAAGTCGAGGCCATGATTGATGATAAAGAGGTCAATGGCATCAAACGCCTCAACCGATTTGCCATCCATCTCCAACACCTGTGGCGTATCAACCGTACTATCCAGCTTCAGGCTTGGCTGTGGATCATAGGGGCTATCGGTCACAATCAGCCCTGCTTCCGGCCAAGGCTCTACAAACGTTTCTTGGTTGATGTCTCGTTCGGCTAAGAGCGCAAAACGGCGTGATTGATGTGGTATGGATGTATCTAATGTTGGTTGTTGCATGGTTTGATTCATGGTTTTCTCCACTTATTTACTGATACAGACTATATTTCAATGATGATTTTGACAAATTAGTATTATTAATGAATAATTCAAAAATAAACATGGCGTAATAAACGAATAATGGACCTTAAACTGCGCATCAAACGTCCAATTAAATAGATTGAGTAAAGATATAATAAAAAAACAGTTTTTTCATCGTTTATCTGTTTATATTCACCACATTTGTGGCATCGTTAGACAGACTTTCGACTGATTGAATATTGACTTATACCCATGTTATAATCGTATAACATAAATCAAAAGAAAACAAAGACGATAACTAAACGCTCATCAACTTGAATCGTGCAAACGTAATCATTTCTTCTTCGAGAAATCATCCATCTGCATGTTGTGATTTGACGAGCTTAGATATAAATAGAGCTAGATTGAGGTGACTTTTGCTCGATAATTATGTACGTAGGATTCTCGGTCCTGCTGATCCACAAAATGATATCAATGCGTATGGGGCAATTCGATTTGTCATCCTATCCAGTACATTTTTAAGTATAACCCTGTGTTTTGGGACACTGTCTCTGATTATAGGCAAAGCAGATCCTGTAGGGTATTTAGCACAAATTGCATTGATTCTGTGCTTTGGAACAGTGTTGGCAACCCCTAGATTGACTGGCTCAATTGAGCTGACAAAAAAAATATATATCTATCTGCTCATTTTTGGGTTATTGACCGTTTGCTATTTTTTCTATGCAGAATACAATGCGCTCACTGTCTGGTACGGTGTTGTCACAATGATGATATTTTTTGTGCAAGGTCAGCAATGGGGTGTTGGGGCAGCACTTGTTTTTTTTGGACAATTTGTTGTTTTAGAGGTTTTGCGATTAGCTGGTGTTGACTTACCCAGCAACACATTTAACAACCTAACCGTTGGCGAAACAGATAGAACGTTTACAATTTCTGTCTCTCTTGCCCTCGTCGCAACTTTGGCTATTTGTTGGATATATGAAACCACTCGTGAATTAGCACAGTCGGACCTTTACACCTCCGAAGAAAAACGCAAGCACTATACACAGAAAACACCTGTTGCCATGATTGAAGTCAACGCCAAGCGTGAGGTGACGGGATGGAATCCAGCAGCAGAGTCAATTTTTGGCTATACAGAAGAAGAGGCGTTGAGGGTTGATGCGTTAAAATTAATCTCTCCAATCTATACACAAACCAATCAACTCAATATCCAGCGTGATGTGACTTTGACACAGGGCATGGAGGATGTGTCTGGCGATGAACAGCAAGATGATGCTCATCAACTCGAAAAAGAATCCAGTAATCATGAGTTACAGCGCATGTTGGAAGAGGAATATACGGTCCTCACCGATGGCACCAAACGAAATTCAACAAAATCGGGTGATACTATTTTTTGTGATTGGTATCATGCGCCTATCTATGATGCCGATGGAAACCTCAACAGCGTCATGTATTGGGCCACGGATGCCACGCTTCGTATTGAGCATGAGAAGGCGTTGAAACTTGCCAAGGAGGATGCGGAAGAGGCAACACGGGCCAAAAGCGACTTTTTAGCCAACATGAGTCATGAGATTCGTACACCCATGAATGGTGTGATTGGCATGACGAGCTTGCTGCTGGATACATCACTGAATGATGAACAGCGTGATTTTGTTGAAACGATTCGTAAAAGTAGTGATTCTCTGCTGACGATTATCAATGAAATTTTGGATTTCTCGAAGATTGAAGCAGGTAAACTGACGTTGGAATCTCAACCCTTTAATCTGCATCAATGTGTTGAAGAGGCGATTGACCTATTGGCGCATGCTGCCTCCAACAAAGGTGTTGAATTGAGTTATCTCATTGAGGGGGATGTCCCTATCTTGATCGAAAGTGATGTCACCCGTCTCCGACAGATATTGGTCAATCTACTCTCCAATGCGGTCAAATTTACGATGCAGGGTGAGGTATTTGTTTCTGTAAGTGTGCAGAAGATGACAAAGCTGGGATTGGGCTACGAGATGATGAGCGAACCCAGTGATGATCCAAATGATTTAACCATTCATGAATACCAGATTCTCTTTCGGGTCCAAGACACTGGCATTGGCATTGCCAAGGACAAAATCCCTCGGTTATTCCGTTCATTTAGCCAAGTCGATAATTCAACCACACGCGAGTACGGTGGCACAGGTTTAGGGTTGGCAATCAGCAAGCGGCTCTGCCAGTTGATGGGCGGAACCATGTGGGTGGAGAGTGTACCCGGGGAAGGTTCTACCTTTTATTTTAACATCAAGGCCAATGCGATTGCCGCAGAAAAGCAACCCCACCAGCAAGGGCGTCACACTGTCTTGCAGGATCGTCGTGTGCTGGTTGTGGATGATAACGACACCAACCGCCGCATTCTCAAACTCCATTTAAAATCGTGGGGGATGCAATCTATAGAGGCATCTTCTGGCGAAGAGGCATTGCACTTACTTAAAACCGAGGATGCATTTGAGCTTGCACTGCTCGATTTACAGATGCCCAAGATGGATGGATTGATGTTGGCAGAGCGTATCCGAGCATTGCCAACTCAAAATACGTTGCCGTTGGTGATGTTGACCTCTGTGACAGGCGAAAATTTCAAGGAACGTGCCAAAGAATTAAACTTTGTTGCCTACACCTACAAACCCGTCAAACCATCGGCCCTCTATGCCCTGCTGCTCAAACACTTTGGTCAAGTGGTCAAACTGTCGAGTATGAAATCGCAAAAACCATCTACCTTTGATAAAGAATTTGCCACACAAAATCCGCTTAGTATTTTGTTGGTCGAGGATAATTTAATCAACCAAAAAGTGGCACTCCGCATTTTGGGACGGCTTGGCTATCGTGCGGATGTCGCAGGGAATGGCTATGAAGCGGTGGAAGCGGTACAACGTCAACAGTATGATCTCGTTCTGATGGATGTACAGATGCCAGAGATGGATGGCTTGGAGGCGACGCGCAAAATTCATCAACTGATTGACAGCACAAAACGGCCTCGTATCGTGGCCATGACAGCCGCAGCACTACAAGAGGACCGCGATAGAGCCATGAATGCGGGCATGGATGCCTTTATTACCAAACCCGTACAACTCAATGATTTGAAGCGTTCCTTACAGGAAGCGACACCATCGCTGCTTGGTCACACGAATGGCGTTCATAAGTAGTACGGGCGCCCGTCACAGGTAAACAACCTGTATTACTTGACTAACGAGACATACATACCAATGACGACAACATCACAACCATCAGCAAATGACACAAACAAGCTGTTAATCCCCCTCTTGCCTGCCCATGCAACCCATGCTGCTCGCCTGCACATTGCCGGTCAACCTGGCACCTTTCTAACCAGCCTTGGTCCCGATGTGTTAACCATTTTTTACAAGACGTTGCCACAATCCCCCGTCGGTTTTGGGTATGTCTATCCGTCCTCAAATCAATCAAATCAAGAGGGTATAGAGAATACAGAACCTATTGAGGGATTTATTAGTGCCACGACCAGCGTAGGCAAACTCTTCTTTGAGATGGGAACCAGACGCCTCCCACAGCTATTGCCGCCTCTGCTAATGGCCTTTGCCAAAAAGCCATCATTGATCCCCCATAGTCTCCAAACCGTCCTCTACCCACTACTTGTTTCAGAACCACAGGCAGATTTACAGCCAGAGTCACAACAATCAAAAACACAATCCACACATGTCGCAACTGCCGAATTATTGTCAATCATGGTAAAATCTACAGCGCGCAGCCAAGGCATCGGCACACAACTCCTACAACAACTTGTTGCGGATTGTCAAGTACGCCAAATTACGCTGCTGGATGTCACAGTCGATGCCAATAATCACGGTGCGCGCCGATTTTATGAACGACACGCATTTGTTTTTCAGCGTGAGTTTACGCTTTATGGACGGAAAATGTGTCTATACCAATTAAAACTTTGAGTTGAAAAGCTGAAAGGTTGAATGAGGAATCATAGCTTATTTCAACCCTTCAACTCTTCAACCTTTCAACTTTTTATGTCTGACTACCCAATCCAATCAATTCAAACAGCGTTACAGAAGCTTCAGCTACAGCGACTAGCATTACTGCTAATTTTTGCGCTGTGTACCTATGCTATTTTACTTTTTATGAGTGGCAGTCAAGAGGTACTCAAGACAGTTCGCGATGCCAATTGGACATTCATTGCATTTGCTATGTTGATCCACTATAGTGGATTTGCTGTGCGTGGGCATCGCTGGCAACTACTGCTTACCATGTTGGGGCATTCTCGCCGCTATGTGTATGTCACTGCCTTGTTGATTTGTGGGTGGTTTATCAGCGCACTCATTCCCGCCAGAGCAGGCGATGCTGTACGTGTGGGGTTGCTGCGCAATACAAATCAAGGCGATAGAGACAACATAAACCCTGTCCCCATTGCAGACAGCGTCGGGTCCATTCTGCTCGAACGGCTGCTTGACTTAGGCGCGATTTTGATGATCGGGGCCGTTGTGGGATTTGGTATTCTACGCGGCGCGTTTCCCACATGGGTCTTTGTGACCTATGTTGTCAGTGTCACTATGCTGGGTGTTGCCGGATTGGGTGTGCTGATGACACCCTTTTTCCTGAACAATATAAAACGTTTTTGTCTGTGGCTTGTTACACACAAATCTGTACAGAATCGTCGGCCAATTTTTGCGGAAAAGGCGATTGTTATCTTGGATAAACTGTTTGCCTTTATCCAAGAGATGGTGCTGGCGGTTCGACAGTTGGCAGTACGCCCTGTGTATGCACTGATTTTATTGGCCGAAAGCCTATACATTTGGCTCTGTGATGCCCTTGTGCTCTGGTTGGTTGTTCGTAGTTTAAGCAGTGCGACACAGCCAGACTTACCGTTGGATGCCATCACGTTTGTCGCCATGACTGTTGATTTGCTGGCCGCGATCCCCATTACGCCGGGTGGCATCGGGCAAATTGAAACCGCCTATGCAGCGGTGTTACAATTTTTAGCACTACCAATGATCAACATCTCGGCTACCATTCTTCTCATACGCGGTATTGCCTATTGGAGTTTTCTATTGTTTAGTGGAATGGTGACGTTATTTTTTAGCATGAAACAGTTTCGTGTATTAGCAGAAGAAAAGCTAAAAAAGTAGATTGTGTTTTGACACCTAACCTTAATGAAGGTAAAACGGAACATCGGTTTGATTTTGATATGCCAGAAAACATGATCTAATTTATTTCATTATCATCGCAATAGAACAAAGAGGAATCATTTGGATGGTACGTGAGTTGTATAAACGAGGCATCAAAAATGAACAAATCATCCGGCTAGTGCGTCTTGTGGACTGGATGATGGGGTTGCCGGAACCTTTACAGGAAAAATTTCAAATTGAGTGGGGTGAAATCGAGGAGGAATTCAAGATGATGTACATGATGGATATAGAACGCAAAGGGTACGACCGGGGCATTCTTGTTGGTGCTGAACAGGGACGCGAGGAGGGCATTGAACAAGGCATTGAACAAGGTCGCCAAGACAAACGAGATATGATTTTGCAGTTGTTGCATCATCGCTTCGAGATTGACGAAGCCTTGAGTCTCATGATTCAAATTCGCTTGCAAACTATCGAGGAGAAAGATGAGTTTGTCCAGTTGATTAATCATGCGATGGATATTGAGAAAGTAGAACATTTTCTCCAACACCTGCCAGAGAAAATTATCTAAGGAGACACCAATGAAAGCCATTATGGTCATGTTTGACACGCTCAACCGCCACATGTTGCCCCCTTATGGATGTGAGTGGACCCATGCGCCCAACTTCCAGCGGCTTGCCGACCACACCGTCACCTTTGACAATGCTTATGTGGGCAGTATGCCCTGTATGCCTGCGCGTCGTGAACTGCACACAGGCCGCTATAACTTCCTGCATCGTAGCTGGGGACCACTGGAACCATTTGATGACTCTATGCCAGAAATCCTCTCTGAGAATGATATCTATACACATCTTGCCACTGACCATCAGCACTACTTTGAGGATGGCGGCTGTACCTATCACCATCGTTATAATACGTGGCAATTTTTGCGCGGGCAAGAGGGTGATAAGTGGAAAGGTTCGGTCAGGGACCCAGAATTCCCTGATACACTCAATATGACCAGAATTCCAGCCAATCTCAACGTACCCAAGTCAATGACCTACATGTTCCGTCAAGATTGGGTCAACCGTACATATTTGACGAGTGAAGATGATATGCCCCAGGCGAAAACCTTCCACGAAGGATTAAACTTTATCGACGAAAACCACACTGCCGACAACTGGTTTCTGCATCTGGAGACATTTGATCCCCATGAGCCGTTCTTCACGCAGCAACACTATAAAGACCTCTATCCACATGACTACGATGGCCCCCACTTTGACTGGCCACCCTATCGCCGCGTTCAAGAGACGCCAGAGCAAGTGCAACACATGCGCTATGAATATGCAGCATTGCTTTCGATGTGCGATGCCTATTTAGGCAAAGTACTCGACAAGATGGATGAACTCAATCTATGGGAAGACACCATGCTGATTGTCTGCACGGATCACGGTTTTCTGTTGGGTGAACACGATTGGTGGGCAAAGATGGTGGCACCGTTTTATGATGAAGTAGCTCATACACCATTCTTCGTCTGGGACCCGCGTTGTCGCCGCCAAGGAGAACGCAACAATGAACTGGTACAGATGATTGACATCCCTGCAACCCTGCTAGACTTCTTTGGTGTTGAACGCCCTAAAGATATGCAGGGTATCGCCCTGGGGGATACTATCGCCAACAATACCCCCACGCGCGACGCCGTCATCTTTGGGCAACACGGCAGTCACATCAATGTCACTGATGGCCGTTACGTCTATATGCGCGCCACAGCCACCCCAGAGAATACGCCACTCTACGAGTATACGCTGATGCCGACACACATGCGTTCACGTTTTCATCCACAGGAGTTGACAAACATTGAATTAGCAGAGCCATTCTCCTTTACCAAAGAGTGCCGTACCATGAAAATTCCCGCCCGATCAAATCCGGGACGCCCACCCAATATGGAAACATGGCTCTTTGATTTAGAGACAGACCCACAGCAGGAAAACCCTCTTCAAGATGCCGAGCTCGAAGCGATGATGATTGCGCATATGGTGCGTATTATGAACGAAAATGATGCGCCGCCAGAGCAATTTGAGCGAATAGGGATTAAAATATCTTAAACTTGTACAAGTACAAAAGGAAAATAACCATGCATATAGAAAATCCAGTTGAAATTATTCAAAGCCTAACTAGAGAATGGCAGGGAGACCGCTGCCCCAAGGGACGGCCACTTGTGTCTGATGACTTGTTGGCGCGCATGAAGCTCGTGACCTCTGAGGAGGCGTGGGCAGTGCTACAAAAACATGACTATCACTTACAGTTTGAAGGCAATTGGGTGGAGACGCATCCGGATAAAGTGCTTGTGGGTCGTGCTGTCACTGCCATGATGGTTCCTCATCGTCCTGACTTACACAACTTGGTGCAAGAGTTGGGGACAGAGCAGGGGCGTATTGGGGGGCAGAATTCATGGGTGATTGACACCTTAGAAAATAATGATGTCCTTGTGGTGGATATGTTTGGCAAGGTCAAGGATGGTACATTTATTGGTGACAATTTGGGTACTTCGATTGGAACACGCACCAACGCTGGCGCCGTCTTTGAATGTGGCATTCGCGACTATGCAGGGATTCGCGAGATGACGAACTTAGCGATTTTCTGTCGTGGGTTTGATCCATCTGCCATCAAGGATGTCACGCTTGCAGGCATCAACATCCCCATCCGTATCAACCACACTACTGTGTTGCCTGGTGATGTTGTTCTGGGTACAGCAACAGGTGTTACCTTTATCCCTGCACATCTAGCACAGGAAGTCGTCGAGACATCGGAGGATATCCGTGTGCGCGATATATTTGGTAAGTTACGTTTGAGTGAAGGCAAATATACACCTGGCGAAATTGATGTCGGCAAGTGGGCAGACCCTATTGAGGCAGATTATCAAGATTGGCTTTCAAAACGATAATTGTTATCGCCAAATAGATATAGACCAAATAGATACAGAACAATGTTGTAGGGGCGGGGCTTGCCTCCGCCCAAGCAATACGAAAGAAGAGACATGAAAGAAGAGACATGAACCAAGCAGACCTAACCTATATTGCCCAACAATTTTGTGCCAATACAACAGTTATGGATGTGTTGGAGTATGGCGAAGGCAATGTCAACGACACCTATTTGGTGCGTACTCATGCCCCTATCACTGGGATCAATGATGATAAATTTATCATGCAGCGCATTAATCAGCATGTATTTCGTCGCCCAGAGCTGATTCTCAAAAACATGCGCACGTTTACTGCTCATGTGCAACAACATTTAAAAAATGGAACCAAGAGCAGCAGCGCACAGAACCGCCATTGGACAGTGCCAGAAATTATCGCCACGCAAGAACAGCAAGACTGCTATATTGATGATGCACGAGATGTCTGGCGGGCAATTACCTTTGTGGGCAATTCTGTCACCCACCACACCGTCATCAACCCTGACCACGCCTATGAGTCCGGCTATGCACTCGGTCGATTTCATAACCTTCTCAGCGATCTCGACCCGAACCAACTGTACGATACCCTAGAAGGGTTTCACATCACGCCCCAATATCTGCAACATTATGACGCTGTCTATCAACGGGTTTCGTCAAATGGTCATCACCCCTCCGAGGTTGCCTATTGCCATGACATTGTTCGTCATCGCCGTGAATGGGCATCAATTCTGGAGGTAGCCAAGGAGCAGGGTGAGCTACAGGTCCGTTCAATTCATGGTGATCCGAAGGTCAACAATATTATGATTGACGAAAGCACTGGTCACGCCATCAGCATTGTGGATTTGGACACGGTAAAGCCGGGGCTGGTTCATTATGATATTGGTGATTGCCTGCGGTCCTGTTGCAACCCTGCGGGTGAAGAAACGCAGGACATAGATAGCGTGGTTTTTGATACCGACCTATGTCGTCAAATTCTGATGGGCTATTTGCAAGAAACAGCACAGTTTTTCACAGAGCATGACTATCGCTATATTTATGACGCCGCACGGTTGATCAGTTTTGAGTTAGGTCTACGCTTCTTTGCTGACTATTTGGCGGGTGATGTTTACTTTAAGACGCAGTACCCTGAGCATAATTTGAAGCGAGCCTGTGTGCAGTTTAAATTGGTGGAGAGCATCGAGGCACAGGAAAAAGAGATTAAAGCGATTATTGATAAGATACGTCAACAGCTCGCGATCAAGCAAGTCTGACTTTTGCCACAGTCAACAACTCCTTGAACAGTAGGGCGGAGGCAAGCTCCGCCTTTGCCGAGTTTCTAAATCTATCCCTAACGTTGTCTGCCATACATCACTTCACGCATCTGTTCAAACACATCCACGCCAAGTTGATGATACACATCCAGCATATCCACAAGAACCCAATTCTCGCGAATCAGCCCGTTTTCGCATCGCCAAAAATCTAAACTACGCATAGTCAATTGTTGATTGGTTGGCGGAATACCCAGCCAGCCGTCCCCCCGTCAACGTGACTGTCATCCCCGGCCATGCAGCGAAGCCAACATATGCATGATCGCCAAGGGTGATAAAACCAGCATCACAGATTGGCAATTTTAGATTTTTATTTTACACTTCCTGTCTCATATAAGACGATTAAACCCATGTGGGGCAATGTAAATTTATCTAATGAATCAATTTGGTTATTTAAGCGACGTTGATGAAATACATCTGAGTAATACAAAGGACCAAGAATAGATATGAATACACAACTCAATACCTTTCGGCCAAGACCCAACTTCCAAAGAAAATCGAATCGAACAAATCGCCTTGTCACTAAGCTGACAGCAATATCAAATCGACTATCTTCCTATGAATCTTTCCAAGAAAGATGATTATTTACAGGTATCTCTCAGGTTTTCTTTTCCCAATCTCAATTTTCTACTACACTATTTAACAACTTAATTATATGTTATTTGTCAATACTGTATTTAAGTATGGAATTAAATTTCATTTTGTACCCAAAACCAAAAAAGTGGCAAGATGGCTCCTGTTGCCGCGTGTATCTGTAAAAAAATGGCGAGCAGTCGTTGATCCTCATAGAACGCTCATGCACTCCTATTCAGCGAATAGGAGCCAAATTTGTCTGAGTTCTTTCTTATTCAGGGGTAACCTTGTACAGATACGCGAAAACATATCTAATTGAAGAGGAGCCAATAAAAAGTATGAATATACGATACTTAATATCTGTATGCTTGTCTGTTAGTGTGGTTGTCAGTGTGGTTGTCAGTGTGATCGCCAGTATAGTCATAACACAGGTGACACCCGCATACGCCTGTTCACCAGATTTATCTACAAACTATTGGTATTGGTTAGACTATGACATTCAGGCCGACTCGTTGCCACCATCGGTCATGGCTGTCGAAGAGCATGACCCAGATGAATATGAGTATCGCCCATCACCGATAGGACAGATTCACTTTACAAATGAGAGTGACAGCATTGTCTATGTTGTCCCCGGTCAAGTGTTATACCATGCCGATGCCTATCGAGATCGCACGAGTTTCTATGCCCAAGCGATTGTCGCCTTGGCCGATGCACTGGCACAAGATGAACCGCAGATTGATTTGACGCTTTTTTCAGAGTATTTTGAGCAGTATATCCTGTCGCCTCAAGACTCGCTACTCTATCCGACGGCATCTAGCATGACTGCGCTGATGGAGAACCCGGAGACACCAACTGGTAGAACACCACCTCCACAGCCCTTTCTCTATGAGACTGTGTTGATTCAAGATGATCAGGTTTTCAGAGTACCAGTGACGATTACACCTCGCTTGAACCCTGACTTCATTGAAAATATGATTGTCTATGATGCACCCTTTGAGGATTATTTGATGATCTCTGATGCCGTTGTGCTTGGTGAGGTGGTTGGTGCTGCTGATGATTCTACCATCGTCTCGGAGGGTGACTTTCTTGGCCCCGATGGGGATCCACAAATCGACGGTTATGCACGTGTGCAAGTAGAGGAATGGTTGCTGGGTGATGGACCTGATGTCATTGAAGTTGGCTACTTTTCTTCAGGTCTCAATGGTAATTGTGGGCTTGTCATGTCGCCAGGGTTCCGAGGCTATTTTTTGTTGAGGACACCAAACGAGCCTGAGTCAGTTCGATACCCGCTGACTGGACAATCGTTATGGTCGCAAACTGTGTTTCGAGAAACCATACGCAATACAGAGGACATTGAGACTGCAATTGACGCCTTTTTAGAGCCGACGGAGTTGCCAGTAGCCGAGGAGACAATACGATTGTTCTACTTGCCCTATATTAGCCATTGATTGTGAGCGGTACGCACAGTGTTAGTGTAGATCATCGGGGATAGGTCATAGTTGTGCCTACCACAGTTAGTTTCCTGTGGCAGGGGCGCAACCATGACCTATCTTTGCTTGTTGTTAGGGTTACACACTATGACTTAAAATCGGTCGGTCGGCATGAATCAAATAGCGATTATGCTGTCTCAGGAATCGTCAACTTGTCCAGCGAGTCAGCAAACAAAATCTGCATTGCAATCTCTTCAATGACATCTTTGTCTGTAATAGCTTCAATTCGTTTTGTTAGCTCGTTGGGAATTTCGCCAAATTTTTTGTTTAGCTGTTTAATCAATAATTGGAGCTGGCCAAGAAGCGTCCCTTCTTCACGACCTTCTTCACGACCTTCTTCACGACCTGCTTCACGACCCTCTTCACGACCT
Source organism: Chloroflexota bacterium (assembly GCA_039029935.1). Classification (GTDB taxonomy): domain Bacteria; phylum Chloroflexota; class Anaerolineae; order Caldilineales; family Caldilineaceae. The sequence continues at coordinate 4,578 of JBCCFC010000059.1, read as the reverse complement.
GCTTCGAGCCCTTGTTTCATTGCTGCTTCTTTTGCCAATTGAAACACAGTCTTTTCATATTCAACCAATTGTTCCATAATCTCCTCCGTCGCACTCTGAATTTGCTCGTTTGGCAAATATACACTAACCACTTCTGCTAAAAATGCTTTATCACCATCATCCAAATTACTCTGTACGATGATATCAAAAATGGTCTTCTTGATTTCCCCATCTTTCTCATCAGGGTGATGCATCAATGCAGCCAAACACGCTGCCACGGGATCATTGTTCTTCAAGTAATCCTCACTGCGTAGACGACCCAAGTCTACCTGATAATAATCAAAACTGACGTGTTGATGCCCCCAAAGTGTCTCAGTATAAGTTTCGATGGTAATGGCATCTTCACCTTTTTCGGCTGGTTGAGACGCCCCTTTTTGAATGATAAAGGCAATCGGCAACACAGGCATCCCTTTGATGACGCGCAGCAAGGCATAGTAGACAAACACCCGACTAGGAATGGTTTGAGGGCGGTTGGCTTCAGCGTCAATATGGATGATAATCAATTCACGTTCTTTTTCTGGTTCTGTATAGTCCTCATCGTTCTCTTTGGACTTCTTCCCTTTCTTCTGCTTGTGGCTATTATTGCTCGTCGTAAATATCTCATTCCCTAGCTCTTTGAGCGCAACCTCCGCCACAACATCGGTAATCCGCAATGCCTGTCCCGGAAAGTTGACGACCAATTCTTGTTTGAAGAAATTGATGTCATCAAAATCTAGCTGTGACGCCTTCTCTGGCAAAAAAATGTACGTGAATCGGTCCATAAAACGTTCAAAGAATTCTTTGAACAATCTATCATGTGGAATATATCTTAGTTTTGCTGCTGGCATCAATAAACCCCTTTGGTTTGAGTATGTAGGTAGCTAAAGTGTTATCTACATACATTGTACCAGGTTTATTGTTGTGTCAACAAATTTTTGACTTGATTGAATGACGCTTTGCTATATGGCTCTAGACTTATCACGCTTATAAACTTGGGTTCAAAATCTGCCCCGTCCGCCCCAACACATCCAACCCCTGCTGTTGCAGCCAATAGGGAATATCAATAAATATCCAGTTCTCGGCCAGCTTATCGCCTTCACGACGATAGACATCTACGACCTGCATAGTGGCATTGACATCACTGCCCGGCAACCCCAAAAAGCCACCAATCGGTCGGTTGGAGAGGTTGGGCCAGCCAAAGAAACAGGCGAAGTTGCCCTCGGCAAAGCGGCAGACATGCCCCAAGAACTTTTTATCATCCAGATTGTTGCGGAAGGGTAGTTGATGCTGCTCTTGGTAGCGTGGAATGGTGTACGTTGCGCCGATGCCAGCGGGACCGTACCAGATCATATCTTTATTCCAAGTTCGTTCCAGCACTTCGGGTGGGCAACCCATTGAACCACTGTCATTCAGGTCGCTGAGGTCATTGATCATTTCGTTGACGAGTGCCAGCGTTGTGACACCCTCTTCTTCAGGAGCATCTTCATAGAGCAGGCCATCATGGGTGCGTGGGCCTGGATAGTTGAAGTAGACACCAGTGGATGGTGGTAGTGGGTATGTGCCCGCTTGGACCATCAAGCTGATGATGTCGATGAAAAGCCCCGTTTGGGTGATCTTACTCTGTCCATTTTTATCCTGCCCCACACAGTTGAACTCTGCATAGCGTAGGTTGACCATCTTGCGGGTACGTGGAATACCAAGCCAATCCGTATCAAACAGACCCATAAAGTTGCCCATACTCATGACCCACTGCTCGCCGCTGATTTCGTTGGTCCCGCCCATGAAAATGTCTTGGCGTCGTTGCATGTGGGTGATGGCGCGCATGAGTGGAATCCAGAAGATGTTGGCGGTCGTTTCGGCTCCATGCTGCTCACGGAAAGGATAGACGCCACGCCAGAAATAATCATCGCTGGTGTACTTGCTTAGTACCGCTGTCACTTGCTCCGGTGTACCCGATTTAAGCGCATTCTCTAACTCATCAAAATAACTACGTACAATGGCCTTTGCCTCTTGATAGTTCCCCAATCTCCTAATCCTTTCTTCTGAATCTGTTTGAAACACGTGTATGAATAAACACTGATAATAAAAAATCCCCATCTGCGTTCTTCCGTATCCGCATTAAATTATAAGACGCGGATGCGGAAGAACGCAGATGAGGATTAAATTTTTTGCAGTTTATCTAGCTATCCCTTCACCGCTCCCGCAGCAAGTCCCTTAACCAAGTGCTTTTGGAAGAAAAGGATGACCAACATGATGGGAATGGTTGCGGATACCGATGAGGCCGCAGCCAGTGTGAGATGGCGTGGGTCTTCGCCGCCTGTGTAACGTGAAATGGCGACGGGCAGTGTCCAGTTGGTTTGGGTGAGAAGGCGCACGAGGAGGAATTCATTATAGGCCAGCAGTAGTGAGAAGAGCGCGGTTGAGATGATGCCAGGCCACATGATGGGCACAATGACTTTACGGAAGGCCGTCAGGCGATTTGCACCATCCACAATAGCAGCTTCTTCCATGTCTTTGGGGACATCCATAAAGAAGCTGCGTAGCATCCAAATGGTGAAAGGTTGGTTGACGGCCACCAGTGTGAGGATCACCAAGAAGTGGGTGTCAAGCAGGTTGGTCATGTTGCCAAACCAGTAGTAGGGTAGGATAAAGGAAAGGCGGGGCAGGGCGCGGAAGGCGAGTGCGGCAATCAGGATCACAACGCTGATGATGCCCGCATAGCGAGCCAGTGCATAGCCCGCCAAACAGCCAATACTGATTGACACGACAATCGTGCCAACAGTGACAATGATGGTATTGAGGAAATAGTCGTAAAACTTGGCTGTGTCCACAATTTGTGGAATGCCCCAAAGCAAGACGACAAAGCCAACCGCGACAACAACGTAGATAATATCGTTGCGGATGGGCATGTATTCGGCAAATAGCAAGAGACATACCAAGATAACAAATGCTGCCAGCAGGCTATAGGCGATGGTTTCCCCATTGTCTGGCACGGAGCGCAGCCATATCTCTTGGTAGTTATCCCATGTTGGCGTAAAAATAAATTTTGGTGTACGGGAGTTGGCATCTTTTAGCGTCTTGAAAGATTGGAGAGCCGTCCAAAAAAAAGGAATAATGCTATAAATGGCAAATAGCACAAGGGATAGATGGATCACTAAACGCCCTATTGGGCTTGTTACTCTGTCCATAGTCTCTAACGCTCCGCAATTTGCTCTCGATATGATTGGATCAAATTTGGAATGAGCACAATCAAAATACCGACGATGGTCAAAATCGACATGGCGTTGGCCTTACCCAGACGTTGCACCGAAACGGCGGTCTGGAAGGTGTAGGTCATCACCACATCAGCTTTATAGATGGGATTTAGCTCGGAAAGGACAAAGACGCTGTCAAAGACGCGGTATGAGTCCATGATCGAGAAGAGTAGGATAAAGATCGTCAACGAATTGACATGTGGGATGACAATATGGCGAATTTTCTGCCAGCGTGTCGCACCATCAATGGATGCTGCCTCTAGCTGGTCTTGCGACAGGGTCTGTAACCCCGCAAAATAGGTAACGAGCGCAAAAGGCGTGACATACCAGATGCCATGAATGATGATCAGCGTTTTGACCGATGTTTCATTGTAGCGAAACTTGGTGTCGAGCAGGACTTGGTAGAGCCACGTGATCAGCCCCGATGCCTCGAAAAGTTGCTTAAACATGATGGTGCCGACGATGGGTACGATGATGAAGGGTAACAGGAAGATTGAGAGGTAGACGCCGCGTGTGAAGCCTGACACTTGGTCGAGCAGGAGGGCTACACCAAAACCGATGAAGAGTCGTGCTGGAATTACCAGTACGGTGAAGAGGATGGTAAAGCGGAAGGATTGCCAAAAACGAGGATCATTCAACACATCAACATAGTTACGAAACCCGACAAATTGCGGGTCGTTGATGTTGTTGAAGGTCATGAACTGCATCCCAAGCCAGAAGGCGACCGCCAGTGGGACCGCCATCAGTAGGATCATGATGATGATGCTGGGTGCAGCAAAGCCGAAAAATGTGTTGCGTTTCAGGCATAGGCATCGGCCATGAAGCCGGCCGAGCGCTCGTCGCGGGCCATGACATGGCGGATGCGCCCCTCGCGATCCTGCAGCGCTTCATAGAGGGGCACGTTGGTGTCCCCCGGAACCCCGAAGATCACCTCCACTCCATAGCCGATCAGCATCTCGACCAAGATATCTGCGCCGCGCATGTCGAACCCCGTCACCTTGTCTCTAGAACGGCAGCGAAGGTAAGCGGCTGGCCCGTCGGTCTCCAGCCGCGTTCCGTCGGCGCCAAGGCCCGGCGCTGACGGATCGACGGCATTTGTGTTAGCTGGTCACGCGCAGCTGCGCGGTCTCAATAGCTTCGACCTCGGCCGGCTCGGCACGACCGGCCTTCTGCAGCGGACCGAGAGAGGCAAGGTTTACGGTAGTAAAAACTATTATTTGATTGCTTTGATTATCTGGTATAGTGTCATTGTTATTGTTTTGTATCCGTGCCATGGACCTGTTGTGGCTGAGTGAGTCGGTAAGGT
>JBCCFC010000058.1:0-21033 GCA_039029935.1 Chloroflexota bacterium | reverse complement strand
ATTAAAATAGAAAACGATACTCAAAAGTGATTCACATTGAACAAGTCAAAACTCTATCATAAATTCACGATGCACTCAAAAAAAACAAACACATAGCGTACTATATGGCATTTTTTTACAACTAAAATTGTATCGTATAAACATATGAGCAACATGGAATATCCTGTCAACATATGCACTACCGACGGTACTTCTCTACCGCATCCAAATCCACAGTCACACCCAACCCGGGCTCATCAGGAATCGCCAACATCCCCTCATCATCCAACTGCCAACCACTTTCAGTCAATGTATCAATATAGGGAGACCCTGTGATGTACTCGACTAAATCTGTTCCCGGAAACGCCGATGCCAAATGTAAATCTGCGGCCAGCCCCAAAGCTGTGTTCCAGCCATGTGGTACAAACTTGATGCCATTCTCCTGTGCCATCCATGCAATGCGCCGTTCTTCGCTGATCCCGCCGACTTTGGTCACATCAGGCTGCACAATGTCGAATGCGCCTGCCTGTAGCCAAGGCTGAAAGGACTGCCGACGGGTTAAGACTTCGCCACCTGCAATCGGCACAGGCGACGTTCGCCGTAGCTGTACAAAATCATCCAACGCATCAGGATTCAGAGCCTCTTCAAACCAGTCGATATCATAATCAGCTAGCATCTGTGCTGTGCGTAAGGCCCATTTGTAGCCATTGGTCCAATAGGCATCGCTGCCACCCGCATCCACCATAAGTTGTGCATCAGGTCCGACAGCCTCACGTGCTGCACGGACAATCTGCTCGTCGAGTGTATGACTGACACGGCCAAAAGGACCCCAGCCCATCTTGAACGCACGGAAGCCCTGTTCCTTAATCGATAACAAATGTTCGCGGAGTGGTTCCGGTTGGTCCATGAGCAACGATGCATAAGGCCGCACTCGTTCCCGATAGCGTCCCCCAAGCAATCGACCGACAGGTTGCCCTGTCACCTTGCCCAGAATATCCCACAATGCAATGTCAATGCCGCTAATCGTGTGGGTAATCGACCCACCCCGCCCCAGCCAAAACATGTGTTGATGTAGCTTCTCGCTCACGCGCTCCGGTTCGAGCGCATTCTCACCTGTATAGAGAGGCGATAGCACCTTGAGCGACGCCAACACCAATGCTTCATCCGTAAATACACTGCCCCAGCCTGTCACACCTTCGTCGGTATGGACCGCAATCAGCGTGTGTACACAATCATCCGGTTGGATTTCGTTGCTCCAACCACCTTCTGGCGTTTCGCCGTACAGCCCAATGGCCTCAATGTTTTTGATTTTCATGATTGATTCTTTCTTAATCACATTGGATAGTACCAATTCAATAACAATGTATTTATTGTACCATAGATAAACAAAGGAACAGTATCGCAGGTTGGCTACCTGCGTCACAGGTTAAAAACGCCATGACCCGTTTAGTGAGTACGCCCTGAAAGCAACATGGATATCCAAAACCTTAAACCACCTGTGCTATAATAGCCTATGCATAATAAACGCATAATACGTTTTGAAACAGTTCAACCGTAGTAAGTGAAAAGTGAGCATGAGCAATTACCAAGAAGATAACAGTCCAGATTGCATCGGGACAGTCAAGGGGCCGGGCGAAACACCGAACGAGTTTACCTTTGTCGCACCGGACCCAGAGCGACGTGTCAAACATGGCGAATTTGTCTACTATCTGACCTATGTCGATGGCGCAGAACGACGTATTCTAGGACGCATTACGGGACGCGAATCTATCCGTCTCTTTCCCGATAGTTTTATGGCCGACCCAACCATCCCACCCAGCCAAATTGCCAACTTGTTGGGCTACGACAGTGAAGCCAGCGAACTCTTTGAAATCACCGTCAGTGTCCTGGGCTATCACAGCAACATTTTGGGTGATTTTATCAATCCGCGTGTCCCGCCCGCAGGTGGCTCACCCATCTATATCGCTGACCCAAACTTCTTGACACAGGTCCTCAGCAAGCGCAAGCAGGGTGACATCGGCAGTGCCCATATCGGCAGTCTACTCAGTCGAGAGCAGGATGAAGTGCCTGTTGCCCTCGATGTGACCGGATTTACCAGCACACATCTTGCTATTCTCGCCAGCACGGGTAGTGGTAAAAGTTATTTGGCGGGTGTGCTGTTGGAGGAGTTGATGCGCCCCTATAACCGCGCTGCCGTGCTGATTGTCGATCCACATGGTGAGTATAATACATTGCAAGAGATGCAAAATGGACCTGCTTTTAGCGAGGGTGACTACCGACCACGTGTCAAAATTCTCCAGCCAGACAATATCCGCATTCGTGTGGACAGCCTTGAATTGCCCGACATGCGCTTTTTGCTGCCCAACCTGACCGAGAAGATGTACTATCAGCTTACCCGTGCCTTCAACTTTGCCAAGCGCAGCTTTCGCAAGGATGGTGGCTATACACTTGAGCAATTTCTTTATGCGATTCGTCAGGTGAGTGAGAGCGGTGGTGGCGATGAGGGTGAGGATGGCTTTGAGGATGATCCAACGACCGGTGCGTTGATCTGGCGTGTCAACAGTCGTCTTGGCAGCAGTGCCATCTTTAACGATTTTGAGAATTTGGAACTCTCTGAGCTTTTCCGACCCGGCCAGTGTACCGTCATCCAGCTAAACGAGGTTGACCAACGTGAACAGCAGGTCATCGTCACCACCTTACTGCGGCGTGCCTATCAAGCACGTATCGACACCAGCAAACAAAAGGTTGGGCCAGGTGACAAAAATTACATGCCATTCCCGATGTTCTGTCTCATGGAAGAGGCACACAACTATGCGCCAGCGGGCGGCGATGCCGTCAGCACCGATTTGCTCAAGACCGTTTTGAGCGAAGGGCGTAAATTTGGTCTCAGCATCGGGCTGATCAGCCAACGCCCCGGCAAGCTCGACAGCGATGTCCTCAGCCAGTGTATGACCCAATGTATCATGCGCATCACCAACCCCATCGACCAAGCCAAAATCAGCGAATCGGTTGAAAGTGTCGGGCGCGACCTGCTCAAGGAGTTGCCCAACCTCAGCAAGGGGCAGGTCATCGTCAGCGGCTCCAGTGTCAATACGCCCGTGATGCTGCGGGTGCGTACACGGCTGACCACACATGGCGGTGAGAGTATTGATGCACCACAGGAATGGATGGATTACTTTAAGCGTGGCTTGGACCAAGTGGAGGAACGTGAAAGTGCGCTCTTTATTGAGCCGGAGTTGAACTATGAGGAAGATGGGGATTTGCTCTTTGCGTAGCGTTTAAAGAAGTCCGACTTTTGCTAAAAGTCGGACTTCTGAGCTTTTGAGGTCTATGTGAATGTATGGCATGTTATGGCAGCTACCGTGTGTGATGCGTAAGATGATGATGGGAGGTGACAATGTTAAACATATCTATTTCAATTGATGTACCAGATGATTTAACGGCTGAGTTAAGAGCATATCCGAATGATATACCAGAAATCGTGCGTTTTGGATTGATTGAATGGTTAATTCAAAACGAAAAATACGAGTTTGAATATAATATCACTATCGGGACAAAAGATGTTCCTTTATTTTTGTCGAGCAAAGGGGCAAGGTATAGTGATACAAATCTCACTACTGCACAAGTGGTAGATGTGGATCACGCGATTTCAAAGGGTTTTATCTCGGTCTTAAAGATACTCATGCAGCGGAATCTCAATTTGTTTGATGAAAATACTGACGATACTCAGAGCCAATTTCGTGCAAATGAAACAGTCTTTGAGATTCTTCGTTTAGGTTTACAGAAATGGAAACAGCAAACAGATAACCAAAAAAGATCTGCAAAATTAGAAACGGCGGGAAAAGTCAGAAACCCAAAACCTTTACCACTCTCTATGCAACCTCGACCAGAATTTACGCCCATCAAAATTAAGGGGAAACCCTTAAGTGAGATTGTCATCGACCATCGTCGTGGCATTCATTACAATGGTGAGTAATGTCATGTATTATTACATGGATACCAGCGCGTTGATTAAAAAATATATAGATGAGGTTGGTTCTACTCAGGTACGTGAGCTGATTGCATCGGATGATAATGAGGCAATTGTCACTGCGCTGATCACCCAAGCAGAGACAGGGGCGGCATTGGCCGCAAAGGTTCGCAATCATACACTATCCAAGACGGACTATGATCAAATTATCTCAGAACTTGATGATGACTTCTCGGATAACTACACATATATTGATCTTGAATATGATATTGTGACTTTAGCTATCAAATTGGCTGAAAAACATAAACTGCGTGGGTATGATTCTGTGCAGTTGGCGACGGCAGTTCAATCTCAGACATTATACACGCCCATGAAATTTGTCTGTGCTGACAGAAACTTACTAAACGCTGCCATAAACGAAGGCTTTGAGGTGATAGAGCCACTAACATAAAAGGAGTTGAGAGTGACCGCTTCAACTTTTACACAACATAAGACCAACGGTTCCAACGACGTAACCGTTAACAAAGCAAAACCATCGACAATCCCAACAGTGCGTGGCAATTTTCTGTTGGGCAATTTAAATGAGTTCCGCAATGACACGCTAGGCTTATTCACGCGTGTCATGCATGAGCATGGCGACATTGCCAAAGTGTACTACGGTCCCAAGCCTGCCTATCACATTACCCACCCCGACTATGTGAAACATGTGTTGGTGGACAACAATCGTAACTACAAACGTGCGGAGTCGAGCAGCAGTGTACTCAGAATGCTGCTGGGTGAGAACATCATCAGCAGCGAAGGCGATTACTGGCGGCGACAACGACGGATTATGCAGCCCGTCTTTCACCGAAAACGCATCGACGGCTTTAGCAACATCATGATCGATAACACCGCCAAGATGTTGGACCAATGGGCGCAGCACCCCAAGAACCAGCCATTGGATGTCGATCATGAGATGATGGCTGTGACGCTGGCGATTGTTGGACGTGCCCTCTTTGGTGTTGATCTGACAGACGATGCTGGCGATTTTGGTGAGGCCATGACGGCCAACAATAAGTACTTCTCCTATCGCCTAAGCAATCTCTTTGCGCCACCGCTCTGGGTTCCAACCAAACGGAACCGCAGGTTCAAACAGATCACGGAACGGACCGCTGATTTGATCCCCAACATGATTGCGGAACGCCGTCAAGATATTGCGACCAATGGCACAGCACATGAAACTGGACGGCAGTATGACCTGCTTGACCTGCTGCTGGAAGCGCGCTATGAGGATACAAGGGAGGGCATGAGCGATGCCCAGTTGAACTCAGAGACACAGGTGATGATTGGTGCGGGACATGAAACCACCTCCATGACACTCTCTTGGACGCTCTATCTGCTCTCGCAACACCCTGAGATCGAAGCCAAGCTCCACGCTGAGATTGATGCGGTCTTGGGCGACCGCTTACCGACATTGGATGCTCTGGACAAACTGGTCTACAACAAAATGGTGATCCAAGAGTCAATGCGCAAATATCCTGCTGCTTGGGCCGTTTCACGCGAAGCATTGACACCCGATACGATTGGCGGTTATGACATTCCTGCGGGTGTCCCCGTGCTGGTTCCCATTCACGCCATCCATCACAATCCTGCCCTGTGGGATAACCCAGATACCTTTGATCCCGAACGCTTTGCACCAGACAAGGCCAAAACCTACAACCGTTTTGCCTATTTCCCCTTTGGGGGTGGTCCACGCCAGTGTATCGGTATGGGCTTTGCCATGATGGAAGCACAGTTGTTGCTGGCGATGATTGTGCAGCGATTCCGGCTGCGTTTGGTTCCCAAGCATCCAGTGGAGCCTTGGCCGTTGATTACATTGCGCATGAAATATGGGTTGCAGATGACGTTAGAGGTGCGTCGTTAGCACTAAGAGTGCGAGGTTACTGGTAGACGGCTATCAATCTCGCACTCATGAAAGTATCAAAGTAATTTTATGACAACAATGCTCGTTCAGCATCCATTGGCATTTGATGGTTACTCATCCCTATGTAGCCTAGGCAACACCGCCATAAACGCTTCCCAATTTGCCATCACGACACGCTCCAACGCATCTGGATACTCAAAATCATAGGTTTCATGTAGCGACCGACCCACCTTGACGACTTCATGACGCAGTTGCGTATGTGCCTCCATCATGGTTTCCCTCGTGGTTGTTTCTTTACCGAGAAGTTGCCACAACTCTTCGCCCATATGCACTTGCAACACATCCGACGCCGCTTTGAGTCCATGAATGGTTGGGATGACAATATCGCCACAATCCATGCCTGTGAAATCCATAAATTTGAGTCGTAACAGCATCTGCTGGAAGATAATTAACCCCGAATGCAGGATATAATCATAGCCTCGATAGGAAAGTTTTCGCCCCTTGTCTGCGTTCATCCAAAATCGCACCAGTTGATCTTCGATCACCGCTGGATCAACAGGCTTGGGTTCAAAAATGACACGGGGTTTGCTTGCCTCCAGTGCGGCTTGATATTGCGCATCCTCACAGACCAGCACAAGCCGTTTGGCATCACTCACGGCTCGGTCCCGCCCTTGGACAGCGACATCGTAGATATAGCCATCGTTCAGATACAGATGAAACACAAACAGATCATCCGCAAATTTGGAGAGCCGATGCGCTGCATAATGTTCGCCAAAGACTTGAGCAATGTCGATAGCCAACCATTCTTCCAGTGCCGCTGTTTCCACACCAATGTATAGATCAACGTCACTATATAAATCAGCCTCTCCTCGACCCATGCTGCCATCCAGCCATAAGCCAAAGACCTCTGGGCGCGCCCAGAGCGCGGGTACAAGGTCATATAAAAATGCTACCTGTGGTAAATCTGGTAAGATTGTCTGTAAATCTGGTATTTGTACGCGCTTTCCTCCATGATTTGTCATGATTTTTCACCAACCCTTTTGAACGTTGCAGAAATGTCCGCACCATTGCAGACATCTTAAAAGTCAACTTGTGAAGTAATTCACAAGTTAAAGTTGATTGTAAAATATTTCACAAGCGTTGTCAACCCTTTTGTGAAAAAATGCACAAGCAAAATTATGCAAGTTTTGTTGAGAGTATATTGAGACAGGGAGATGGGTCCAATCTAGGAGACCTCAGCATATCACTAATCTCTATTGGGCAACCCATCAATCAGTCGTCGTAGGCGTGCGATATGAGCTGGGCCAATCTCGCAACAGCCGCCAACAATACGCGCACCCGCTGCCAGCCAATGCTGGACGTACTCGGCATAAGTACCAGGTGTCAAATCTGTACGTGAACCCAGCGCATCGATGCTGTTGTCCATTTGCCAATCTTGTGGGATACCGACAAATCCGTTGGCATACCCACCGATAAATGGGGCATCAAGTTTTGCTAATTGTGGCATGGCGGCAGTGACACTTTCGGGTACACAACAGTTGACCAAAAATGCCTCAATGGGGAGTTCTACCAGTGCCTGCGCAGCCTCTGCAATGGTCTCGCCACTCCGCAGTGTATCCGCACCCCCATCGGCTAAGGTCCAAGATACCCACACCGGTTTGCCTGTGCTAGCGGCGGCAGTGGCGGCGGCGTGTGCCTCCTCTGCGGTGGACATGGTTTCGCAGAGAAAGAAGTCAACATAGGGTGCCAAAATGTCAGCCTGTTCTTGATACAATGGAAAGCTCTCCTCAAACGAGCGCGCATTCTCAGGACGATAGGTTCCATAGTAAGGCGGCAATGAGCCAGCAATCAATACATTGGGGTTGGCCTGTTGTTCTCTCGCCTGTTGTGCCAACGTTCCAGCCAATTGGTTGAGTTCGACAAAGCGGTCCGTCAAACCACACTGGTCAAAACGGATACGCGTCGCTGTGTATGTGTTGGTGATGATGATATCAGCACCCGCCTGAATATAGTCTTCATGGATTGTCTGTACCAACGCAGGATCGCTGACTAAGGCGGCAGCAGACCACAGAACGTTGTTCTCTTTAAGTCCTCGCTTGAGAAGCTCTTGACCCATACCGCCGTCCAATAGATAGGTTTGTTTTGTAAAATTCATAATCAATCTACACCTGTTGTCTAAAATTGCTGTAATGAAATGGATATGAACTGGCATTATTAAGCAGAGTGGTGTCATTGTCAACCTATACATACAGTGATAATTGGAGGCTATTTTACGTCAATGAGGAAACAAGCCTGTTACAATACATGTATATACATATAAATGGATTTTTAAACATGACAAATCAAACAAGAGAAATCAACAACCCACAAAACTGCATCAATGCCAACCTCCGCAAAGCATCCCGTGCCATCACCAAACTCTATGTCACTGAGTTGGCCGATAGCGGGTTGCAGGGAACTCAATTTACGCTGCTTTCCACCATTGCAGGCATTGCCAAAATGAGTGGGGTGGGCTGCACGATTACACAGTTGGCGCACTATATGGTGATGGACCAGACGACAGTGACACGCAGCGTTGAGAAATTGCGTCAAAGCGGTTATGTCGAGATTGTGCGTGGCGAGGACCGCCGTGAACGCATTGTCAACGTAACCGGGGTAGGCCAGCAGGTTGTGGATGAAACCTATCCGCAATGGCGTGAGGTTCAGCAGCGCGTGTGGGCGCGGCTGGGTGACGAGAAGGCGCGTCAGTTGCTGGATTTGATCGATGAAGTTGTGGAGATTACGCAGATGTAATATAGTGGCGCAGACAGGATGTCCGCTACAGGCTTCCAGCCTGTATTATTTTAGTATAAACATGCATATACATGTAATTGAATAAGGAGCAATCATATGTTAAGCGAAAGTCAACTATTGGGATCAACGATATTTATTATGGGTGTTGGGCTATTCACATTACTGGCCTCAGCCGCCTTTATTGGCGCAGCAGCGAGCAAGCTCCGCCCAAAAGAGCGCGGCGTTCAATGGCTGCTTCTGGCGATTGTGAGCATTTGGTACAGCGTGGGCTTCACTGTCAGTACGATGGGTGAAATAGGATTCCCGTTGGTGGGGATGTTTGCCGCACCACCAATCATCCTTGGCACATTGCTCACCTTCTGGCGACCAATCAAACGACTACTGGCGGTCATGCCCACGCACTGGCTGGTCTTTCTCCAATTCTACCGTGTGGCAGGCGGCATTTTCCTCTACCCATTCCTGACCGAAGGTGTACTGACCAGTGGCTTTGCCATCAATGCTGGCGTCGGTGATGTCCTCACAGGCATCTTTGCGCTGCCTGTCGGTTGGATGGTGATGCGTAATGTGCGCTATCACGGGGTCGCCCTTATCTTATGGAGCATCTTTGGCATCGGTGATCTGATCGTCGCACCCGCTTCTGCCTTCATTTATGGTGGGGATGGATTGGACCTGTTCCCGATCAGCTTCATCCCGCTCTTCTTGGGGCCACCGCTGGGGATTTTGCTCCAGATTGTGACGCTGCGGACCTATTGGTTGAAGCAAGAGGCGCAGTCATCCGTTGATGTACCGATTTCTGGTAGCCAAGTTGGGGCGACTGTTTAGCTCGTTACACAAACCTATTTTCTGTTAAAAAAACAGATGAAAAGCTAACATAACCTTTCATCTGCTTTTTTTGTATGACGACATATGTTAAACTCAAATACTTGAGACAGAATCGACGACCTTGAGTTAAACGTACTATAACAAACGTGATACTATGCCATATCATCCCGTAATTTAATCCTCAATACAACAAGCCAATTATTGTCCTGTAGCGAATAGTAGATTTCATACATGGAGATAAATGCCCGATAAATTGCATCATCTTCATCAACCAATTGTGAACCCTTTGGATGTGGGTCTTTCGATAGCCCGGAAATGAAAGATGATACGTCCGCACGGACTCGACGTTCGACTTGATACAACTCTTGGACTGCGTTACGTCTGAGGCTGATAGTCCACATTTAAATTTAGTTCCTTTATGACTTGTTCAAACGGTATAGTTTCTTCTTCCGGATTCAGTAGTGCAGTCTTTAACCTGTTTTTGACTTCATCAAGAACAACCTGCGCCTTGATATCAGCAATTTCCTTTTCAGCAGATTCGACCCGTTCTAATAAAGACCGTTGGTTATGATAATTAACCAACAAATTGGACAAAAATTTTCCAACAGTGCGAGGTGAGGTATACCGAATCAAAATATCATAGGCATCCTCGGTTAAATGGGTATTAAGACGATGTTTGGCTGAACCCATTACCATTGCATCTTCCATAAAATCCTCCTAGAAAATCAGAACCCCTTGCTTGTCTATCACTCATTAGATTATGATAATGAGTGTTAAACATAATTATACATTAGTAAAACGCTTTAGTGCAAACTGGAATTTCTATTTAGATTTTGGTCATAATCCAATGAGGTAAAACATGCAGCAAACCAACACCAAACGCCCCAACGTCATCCTCATCCTCGTCGATGACATGGGTTTTGCCGACCTTGGCATCATGGGGTCGGAGATTCGCACACCCAACCTGGATCGACTCGCCAACGAAGGCGTTCTCTGCACGTCGATGTACAATGGCGCACGTTGCTGCCCCTCCCGTGCCTCATTGCTCACCGGACTCTATCCGCACCGCGCTGGCGTGGGTCATATGACAGCAGACTTGGGTGAGCCAGCCTATCAGGGTCGTTTGGCGGACAATGCGGTGACAATTGCCGAGGTGCTGCAACTGTCAGGCTATCGTACGCTGATGTCGGGAAAATGGCATGTGGGTGGCGAGTATTATGCGCGCCGCACAGACGAATGGCGACCCGGCGCAGAAGGCTTTCCCACACCGCGTCAACGGGGCTTTGACCGCTATTATGGCATCATTGACGGTGTGACAAATTTTTTCTCACCCCACTACATCATGGAGGATGATGTGCAGGTGGAAGTCTCAAGTGATGATTATTACTTCACCGATGCCATCACTGACAAAGCCATTGACATGGTGACGCAGAGTGTCGCCGATGACAAGCCCTTCTTTCTCTACCTTGCCCATACTGCTCCCCATTGGCCGCTTCATGCGCCTGCCGAGGACATCGCTCGTTATGAAGGCATTTATGACCAAGGGTGGGATGCTGTCCGCACGGCGCGCCATGAGGAGATGAACAGTCGCGGTCTGTTGCAACAGCCCTGGGACATTTCACCGCGTGATGCGTCCGCACCACCTTGGGCCGATGTTCCCCACAAAGCATGGGAGGCACAACGGATGGCCGTCTATGCTGCCATGATCGACCGCATGGACCAGAGCATCGGTCGGTTACTGGACACGCTCAAGCAGTTGGGACAAGATGAGGATACACTGATTCTCTTTCTGTCCGACAATGGTGGCTGTGCAGAATTTATGGCCGAGGATGGTTGGGCCAAGTTTATGCCCGATGTCACCAACGATGGTCGTCAAATCACGATGGGCAATCGACCCGACGTGCTGCCGGGTGGACCGCTGACCTACATGAGCTATGATTTGCCTTGGGCCAATGTCTCCAACGCACCTTTCCGACTGTTCAAGCATTGGGTGCATGAAGGCGGCATCTCAACGCCGTTGATTGCCCACTGGCCTGCGCGCTTGGAGAACGACCAGCAGAAATCCCATATCCAACATACGCCCTGTCATTTGGTCGATATCCTGCCAACAATTTTGGCAGCGACCGGAGCATCTTATCCGCGTGAATATAACAATCACGAAATTCCTGTACCCGATGGTGAAAGTCTGTTGCCGATGCTAGAAGGGCAGTCGTGGATGCGCCAACAGCCAATTTTCTGGGAGCATGAAGGCAACTGTGCGGTGCGGCTGGACAACTTCAAACTGGTGCGTCAATATAAACAGCCATGGGAACTGTACGACATGGACATGGACCGCACAGAGTTGCACAACCTTATCGGTCGACATGAACCGTTGACACAGCAACTGCTTGGTGAATTTGAGCGGTGGGCGACAGATGTGGGTGTGATTGAATGGTCGGTGTTGCTGCCCCGGCTATATGCTTACTGGGGCATGAATAACATTCATGGTTAAAGCCAAAAACGAAATATCAAAATAAATAATATAAGCAATATTTATGTTAGAATATGTTAGACGCACAGGGGCGGATAGACATGCTAGAAGCACAGATGAATCGTAATATTTGGTCACATCTGCTTGGATAGCTTATTGGCTGACAACTCGCCCACTGTATAATATTCATACCCTTATGCAATTTCTTAGTGATGATTATTTGAGTAAAACTGTTCTTTTAAACTGTATTGAACGTAATGATTTTTGTAAGTTAAATAGGAGGAGTATTATGAACTCAATTGTAATTGATATGGGAAAACAACTGGAAGGTTACACATTTCGTTTACATCCTCTAAGTCGTCAGTGGTTACAAAAGCAATATCCAACTACCAAGCCAGTTAAGAGTATCTTTATATCATTTGATACTAGAGGTAAAATGGACGATATACAATCCTTGATGTGGCCTCAAATTTTGGCACTGCTGACTGGTCTTTCTGGATTAGACGAACTTAACCAGTTTAGTGTTATTAACCCCGTTACTGGTCAAGAAGTTTATAATTCGCGGAGTCACCATGTCCAATAAAACCAACCTCTATATTGGTCGTGCTGGGCAGATGGCGGTGATGGCAGAGTTTTTGTTACGGGGCTGGAATGTAGCTGTACCAGAAGTTGATATTGGCGATGATCTGCTTGTTTTACGAGATGAGGATGGGAATTTGTCCCGAATCCAAGTTAAAACTGCCTCTGCAACTGCGTTACAACAAGGTTATAGCCTGAGATACAGTGTACGTTTCTCGCAGTTATCCCAATTTATTCTACCAGAGGTTACATTTGTATTTGCAAGCAGACTGAATAAGCAATGGAATCCTTTCATTGTTATCCCACGAGATATTCTCTTCGATAGCCATAGGCTTCATGGGGTTGGTTCACTCACACAATCTGGGAATGTCACCTTCTATTTTCGGTATGATAATTCAGAGATAACTTGTGGTGGACAGGATTTTTCACACTATCTTGATAACTGGGATGAATGGCCGATTATTGAACATTGATATGTATTGTAAACCTAGCAAGATAGGCGAACGCGAGGTGGAGGACCCGTTGTCGGACCTAGATGTTGGCGAATTGACCGATGCGCTTGATGAATATTTACAGCAGTAATCGTTTGCCCCTAAAACGTAAAGCTACTGGTCATCACACCAACCACATTACGTATATTTGTATATCCAAGCACATAATGGACCGCATACCATTCACCACCAATGACATATTGCAATGTGTGAATACGCGCATCAACAAGCTGGCTCTGGCAATGGGTGCGTAACGCCATATCCATATCGAGATAGTCATCGCGCTCTTCGCCCTCATCCAGTGCTGCCAAACGTTCTGTGATGCGCCAAAATTTGTCCCATGATTCATAGGTGAGATAGCCCGCTTGGGTCAACAGCTTGAGAATCAGTTCGTCTCGTGTGTGGGTGCGCACGATGACCCACTCTGGTTTCACACGCCAGCTACTGCCTAAATCGTAGAGCATGTCTTGGCTGATGGTGTGGAATTGCTCAACGAGTTCATCAGCATCTATGGCCTGTGGTTTGGCATAGCTTTGTTGTGGGATCAGGCCAATATGGTGGCATCCATCAAATCCTATCAGAACTGGTATCCCCGGTGGCCCCAATTCTTCTTGGTCCACAGGCGGCATATCACCATAGATAGGAGTTGTATCGGGGACGCTGAAGGCATAGAGTGTCAGCGATGATAGCTGCTGGCTGGCAAGGTCCAATAATGCCTGCATTGCCTGTTGAATTTCTGTTGATTGCAGGTGATTGAATAGGTTGGCAAACTCCTCTGGGGTTAGAGGCGTCAGTGCAGCTTGCGCACACAGAAACTTCTCAAATGTGTAGCGGCCTTGTTCGTCACTGTCCCACGTAACAACAGCATAGGGAACATCACCCACTGTTGTGTAAAGCATTTCTTGTGTCAATGAACGCAATTCGTCTTGATGTAGATTGATTTCGTTTGTCATCATATACCTCCTAAAACAAGGATAATTAACCCCAAAAGCAACAGTGTCACATTCACCGTCGCATAGAGTGCAACATTTTCATGAATTCCCATTGGCTCATCCTCTGGTTCACGCATAAACTTAAACGCATATTGCCCCCAGTTATTGAGTGCACCATGTCCGATACTCACAATCCAGATGCTTTCGGTATTTAACCAGAGCCAGCCCAACACAATGCCTGCGCCCGTCAAGCCAATGAGTGAGCAGAATGCCATCGCCCAGACAGGCACACCGTTGATGTGGTGGATGCCGCTCAATGCAAAGGGAGTATGCCACAATGCCCAGATGACCGCGCCCATGAGAATACCACTACGCATACCATATAACTCGACCAAGCGCGGCTGCATCCACGCCCGCCAGCCAATTTCCTCAAAGAAGGCAAAGATGGAGACGGCGATTAAGCCGACAACTGCGTTTAGAACAAGACGGTTAATCAATTGACCTTTGGTCAACGCACCCCACCCGCGTCCTTCCGGTGTGTGGTAGAGACCATCTTCGGCGGGCGTCATCCATATTTCCCAAGGCAATTGGTTGTTATTTCGTAGCGCGGTGACGGGTAGGGCAACGAGATGGATGGCAAGCGGAATCATGAAGAGCGCAACCAGTAGCCATATCACTGAAAACTTATCCCAGCCAGCATTAGGGATGCCTTCGTTGAAAACAAAACGCATTATCAACACGGCCAGCGCAGGAATTAAAAAAGGCTGCATATCCAAGATTGACGAGCTTGCTGTCTTTACCGTCTGTGAGGCCAACAATGAGCGCGAGGATGATGCTCAATCCGTAGGTAATGACTAAAAAGATAAGTACTGTCTGCATAGTTTGCCTCCTGCATAGGGTTCAAACCCTATGCGAATACAGAAAGCCTGTTCAAACAGGCTCTATCTATGTCACCAACAAACTCGCCGTCGCTTCCACTGCAATCGCTCCAGCTTCATTTTTTAGCGTACCAGCAATGCTGACAATATTACCACCTAGACGCTCTTTGGGTGTAACCGAGATAATTTCCCATTCTATAAAAATAGTTTCATCGGCATAGATGGGCAGCCGAAAACGCATTTCAAATCCCAACCCAACGGTCGAGCCGTGTTGAGAAAAATAGGTGGCGGTCAGACCCATCATCAATGAACTTGTCTGGGTTCCGCTGGCAATGATTCGCTTATAGCGTGTCGTGGCAGCATAGTCGGCATCATGATGAACGGGATTGAGGTCGCCTGCTGCCTCTGCAAATGTCTTTACAGATTCTGTCGTCAGGGTCATTTCTTTGGAGAACCGTTGGCCTGGCATGATCTTATCCGTATGTTCAACTGTCTCCGTTACAATTTGTTCTTGCATCATGTCGTCTCCTTGTAATTGGCTGAGAAAGCATCGAGACTACCAGATTGGCCCATTGGACCAATCTAACAGACCTATAGGTATTGTAGCAGAGAGACATCCGTTCTTGACAAAAATGTATCCGCCTGATAATATTCAACCATTTAGTTGAATATTATTGAATTAAGTTTAGGAGATCAAAATTATGACAATGAATCAAGTAGTTTCACAGACAGAATGGCTCGAAGCGCGGAAAGCATTGCTGGCAAAGGAAAAGGAATTTACACGCTTACGCGATCAACTGAGCCAGGAGCAGCGTTCATTGCCTTGGGTGAAGGTGGACAAAGCCTATGTATTTGACAGTCCAGATGGACAGGAGACACTTGGTGATCTGTTTGCGGGGTGCAGTCAGCTTCTTGTCTATCACTTCATGTTTCATCCCGAATGGGAACAGGGCTGCAAAAGTTGTTCCTTTTGGGCAGACAACTATAATGGGGTGACTCTGCATTGGAACCAGCGTGATGTCACCCATGTGACGATTTCACGCGCCCCGCTCGCCAAATTACAGGCATTTCGCCAACGCATGGGGTGGCAGTTTAAATGGGTTTCATCCTATGGTAGCGATTTTAACTACGACTTTCATGTCTCGTTTAAGCCAGCGGACTTGGCGAACGGCGAGCGTAACTATAATTATGATACAATCCAGTTTCCTGTGGAGGAGGCTCCGGGTGTCAGCATTTTCTATAAGGATGAACAAGGCGATGTTTTCCACACCTACTCGACCTATGCACGGGGGCTGGATGTGCTTAATGGAGCCTACCATCATCTGGATTTGATACCCAAGGGCCGTGATGAGGGTGGGCAAAATATGGCATGGCTCCGTCTACGTGACGAGTATGCACAGGGTTAATGGTTAGATAATGGCCGAAGATTTTTTGTTAGATCAAGTTTTCCAAGCACTCGCCAACCCTACACGTCGAGAGATATTAAATTTGTTAGCAAACGGGCCAGCGAGTGTACTGGAAATTGCGAATCAATTTG
Organism: Chloroflexota bacterium; assembly: GCA_039029935.1. Taxonomy (GTDB): domain Bacteria; phylum Chloroflexota; class Anaerolineae; order Caldilineales; family Caldilineaceae. Next base: position 4,679 of record JBCCFC010000058.1, on the reverse strand, counting down.
ATATTTCACTCAACGGTGTTTCCAAACATCTCAAAACGTTAGAGAAATCGGGGTTGGTTGAGCGCACAGTTGAGGGGCGCACCCACACCTTCTCGCTGCGACCAACCCCCTTGCGGCGGGCTGGTGATTGGATTGCGTTTTATCGCCCATTTTGGGAAGAGCGTCTGGATGTGCTTGAAGCGTTGATGGACCGAACGCAGCACAAACAACAAGAAAATGAGGTGTCTGATGAGCAAAACTGTGATTGATATTGATATCATTCGACCCGTTGATGAAGTGTTCGCATTTATCACCAATTTTGAAAACAACCCCAAATGGCAAAATGGCATGAAAATGACTATGCAAAACTCAAGCAACTATTAGAGTCACAAACCAAAAATTCAGAACAAAAAAAAGCGATTTGACAGCTTTTCGCTCCTGCGCTACAATCATACGAGTGTGATTATTCACGGTTTAGCTATTGTCTATATAGCTCAAACATGAAATTTAAAATCAGATACATACTTATCTTACACTTTCTACTTTTACAATAAAAATAGAGGAGAAACATTCATGAAACAGTATCGAGTACTGGTCTATATGGCTGTCATCATGAGCCTGTTGCTGGCTGCATGTGCACCACCAAGTGGACCAGCAGGCGGTGGTGATGATGGTGAAGCGGAAAAGGTCACGATTGAATTCTGGTTCAACCCACCTGACGGCGGCGAAGGTGCAAGCTGTTTGGTTGAAACAAGCGTGGATGAATTCAACGCACAGAGCGACACGATTTTTGTCAATGCGGTTGCCAATCCTGATACATGGAACGCAACTCGTACAGCATTGGCAGGTGGTGCGGGTCCAGACATCGTAGGTACACCGGGTCCATCGTTCGTTTTTGAACTGGCTGCTGCGGATCAGTTGTTGCCATTGAACGACTTTATTGACACATTGGGCTGGGATGAAATCTTTGTTCCTTGGGCATTGAGCCTCGGTCAGGTTGATGGCAAGCTCTACAGTCTGCCGGATGAACTAGAAACACTGGTCCTGTACTACAACAAGACGCTCTTTGAAGAAAAGGGCTGGGAACCACCAACCAATGTGGATGAAATGACGGCTCTGGCAGAGACCATTGCTGCGGAAGACATCATTCCTTTCTCACACGCAAACGCAGAATGGCGTCCAGCCAACGAGTGGCATGTCGGTGAATTCCTAAACCACGTTGCGGGTCCAGATATGGTTTACCAAGCACTCACTGGTCAGATTCCTTGGGATCACCCAGATTTTGTGGCGTCAATCGAATTGCTTAACGACTACCAACAGAATGGATACTTCATGGGTGGCTTGGAATTCTATTACACCACAACATTTGATGAATTCCTGACGACATTGGCGCAGGGTGAAGCGGCCATGAATATTGAAGGTACATGGCGTGCGCAGGCACTGATCGACACCTACTTCACCGAAGAAAACGGTGGTATGGAATGGGACTGGGTTCCTGTACCTTCTTCAACGGGCGAAGCCATCTTTGACATCGGTATGGGTAACACATGGTCCATCAACAAAAGCTCTGACCATCCAGAGGCTGCGGCTGAATACTTGACTTTCCACTACTCACCAGAAAATCAGGCAAAATTGGTCCAGAATTGTGGCCGTGCGCCAGCACCAGTAAAGCTCGAAGCAGATGCACTGGATTCAATTGACCCACGTATCGCCAACATCTTTGGTGCGCTCTCAGCCGCCAACGACGCTGGCAACTATGGCTATACCACATGGACTTTCTGGCCACCAAAGAGCGATGCCTACATCTACGAAGAAATCGAAAAGGTCTGGGCTGGTGATATGACTGCTGAGGAGTATCTGGTTGGTTTGAATGACCTCTTCCAGGAAGAATTGGCTGAGGGTGCGATTCCACCAATTCCAGAGCGATAGAGTGTCTGGTATTCGGTGTGTCTGTATTTGATACGTCGGTGACTGACACTGATTACCGACCTATTGATTACTGGCCTACTAATTACTGGCCTACTAATTACTGACCTACTAAGAGACTATGGCTTTTAAAGGGGATGATGGGGGGACCTTGGACACAAAGTCACCTTGTTATCCCTTTTATTTTGTTGGAATTACGCAATTGTCGGGGCATGAACGTTCGTGCCTCGACAATTGCGTAACTCCGGTGTTTTTGACAGATATTGGATTGTGTTTTTTAGGCCGATTTACAGAAATAAATATGCGCGGATTAGGCGGAGAACTCCCTGGGTCCTAATACCAAATTACCGGTATATGACCCGTACTAGAGAGTGCTAATTCCGCGTTTCTTGTGGAATCGCCTTTGATTTAAGGAAACTGGAAACTTGCTATGGCACAAGCACAAGCACAGGGGGGAGCTGTCCTATCGGGCGGCGTCGTGAGCACAAAACGAAAAGGGTCGAGCGGCTTTTTTCAAAAAGTTGTGGTCCCATGGCTCTTCATCGCCCCTATCTTACTTCTTCATCTGATTGTTGTGATTGGCCCATCAATGGCTGCGTTTTATTACTCTTTGACCGACTGGTCAGGGCTTGGTGTCGCAGAATTTATTGGGTTTGAAAATTTTCGTGAGCTGATCTTTGAGGATAGGAACTATCGAAATGCACTACGCCATAATATCACATGGCTGCTCTTCTTCCTCACGGTTCCATTTTCATTGGCACTCGTCGCCGCAGCGGTATTGGCACAAGTACGGCGCGGCAGCATGTTTTTCCGCACCGTTCTGTTTATGCCCTACATCCTGCCCAGCGTGATTATTGTAAGCATCTGGCGCAATCTGTTGAGTCCACGTCTCGGCGTTGGCGTCCAACTAGCCGAGTGGGGCATCCCCGGGCTAGACCGCGCCTTTTTGGGCGAAGGATCGACCGCACTGCTCACAATTGCCTTTATTGATAATTGGCATTTCTGGGGATTCCTCATGGTGCTATTTTTGGCAGCCATGCAGAACATCCCGCCCGCGCTCTATGATGCTGCCAAAATCGACGGGGCCAATCGCTGGCAGGAGTTCCGACACATCACCGTGCCAGGCATTTTACCAACGCTTTCCTTTATGTTGTTGATGACAGGTATCTGGTCATTCCTGGTCTTTGACTATGTGTGGATTCTCACGCAGGGTGGTCCAGGGGGTGCATCCGAAGTGATGGCAACGTATCTCTATAAACAAGCGTTCAATCGTTTTGAGGCTGGATACGCCTCTGCCATTGGATTGTCGATGAGCCTCTTTGCGGGCATGATCATCAGCGTCTTTGTATTCTTACGCACAAGAGGATGGGAGATTTAACATGTTCAGTCGCAGACGAGAAACATCTCTATTACCAAATTACGTGATTCTGATTTTATTGGTTGCCTTTGCCGTCGGTCCATTGGTGGTACTAGGGTTCAACTCGGTGAAGGATTCAACTGAAATTGCGGCCAATCCACTGGGACCACCATCCGAAATTCATCTGGAGAATTTTGCCAATGCATGGGTGCAGGGCAACTTTGCCAAAACTGTCACCAACAGTGCCATTTTGGTGGTCTTTACCGTCATTGCCGAGTTAATCTTTGGCGGGATGGCTGCATACAGCTTGGCGCGGCTCAACCCACCCGGCCAGAATGCGTTTATGCTTTACATGCTCGTCGGGTCCACGCTCCCTATCTGGCTCTTCCTCGTACCGCTCTTTTCGCTCTGGCGTATTTTAGGGCTGACCAACAGCTTATTTGGACTCATCCTGCTCTACACAGCCTTTAACTCGCCCTTCTCGATTTTTCTGCTGCGCTCATTCATGATCCAAGTGCCAAGAGACTTTGATGACGCCGCACGCGTGGATGGGGCCAACGCCTTCCAGGTGTTCACACGTGTACTCCTACCGCTGACATGGCCCGGCTTCTTAACCGTTGGTCTGCTTGTGGGGTTGGGCGTATGGAGCGAGTTCTCAGTTGCACTGATCTTCATCAGCCAGCCAGACCTATTCCCCGTCACCACCAGCTACTACAACTTCACCTCGCGCTTTAGCCGTGACTGGGCATTAACCAGTGCTGCCGCCGTCATCATGATCGCACCGATTTTGGTGCTGTTCTTGGGTCTGCAACGCCGCTTTATTGATGGCTTGACGCAGGGTGGATTGAAGGCGTAAGGTTAGAATCATTTGATCTATACATTGAAGTGTACAAGAGGTTAGCTTATACACTTCAATGTGTAAATCAAATCACCCACGTAACTCATGATTGTTATTTTATCTTTTAGGGTCGAGTATGACTGAAAATCAAAGTTAAAGACAACTTTTAGGTAAAATTTTAAGGATAATTCAACCATGAATGGAGCGCAAAGCTTAATCCAAACCCTAGTCAATGGTGGCGTGACCACCTGCTTCACCAATCCCGGCACATCCGAGATGCATTTTGTCGCGGCCGTCGATACTGTGCCTGGCATGAATACCTATCTCTGCCTCTTTGAGGGCGGTGCAACGGGGGCGGCAGATGGCTATGCGCGCATGACGGGCAACCCAGCAGCAACACTACTCCATTTGGGGCCAGGTCTAGCCAATGGGCTGGCAAATCTCCACAATGCACAGCGCGCCAACAGCCCTATCGTCAACATTGTCGGCGACCACGCCACCCGTCATCTTAAATATGACGCCCCACTCACAACTGACATCCGCTCCTTTGCCAACCCCGTTTCGGCATGGGTGGGGACT
>JBCCFC010000057.1:0-21077 GCA_039029935.1 Chloroflexota bacterium | reverse complement strand
TGATTTAGTTTTTATGTAAAATTAAACTTTACAAATTGCTATAATTTCATTTCCTTCCTAACATTCATGCATTTTTTCTTGATTTCTTACATTTCATGCATGATTTATATCAGGTTGGGGGTTCTCCGACAGACTGCTAGGTGATCATCACCCCAAAAATCCATTACTGGCTGAAATGATGGTTGCTCTCGAGTTAAATCAGGAAACGCTCATGCGTGGAGCGTTTGTCATCGGCGGGACATGGCATTTTATGATTTTGAAAAAGTTGGAACAACATCGGTATACCTATTTTCGTTCGCTGGCGCACCGTGTGTTGAGCTTGGATGATTTGACCCAGATTTATGTAAATTTGCAGGCTGTCAAATCGTTTGCAACGGCGGCATTGTAAAGGTTGGCTATCGGATGACAACAGTACTTGAAGCGTTGGCGAAGTTTGTCGCTGAGACAAAATTTGTGCCAGATAAGGAAACCATCTCGATTGTGCGCGATGCCTTTATCGACACATTGGGCTGTGTGCTTGTGGGGGCACGTCAACCTGTTGCAAAAAATACCCTGCAAACATTGGCGGCTTGGGGCAGTGGAACAGCACCTGTCTATGGAACGGGACTCATGCTACCGCCACCCTGGGCAGCGATGGCAAATGCAACGGCAGGCCATGCCCTAGATTTTGATGACTGGGAGATTCCGGGCAATACACATTCAAGTATCGCCATTTTCCCGGCGTTGTTGGCAGTGGCGACGGGCATGGAAACACCTGTCTCTGGCAAGGCCATCCTTGACGCTTATCTGGCTGGCTTTGAGGTGATTGCGCGCTTGGGTGAGGCGATCAACTTTGAGCATTATGCACTGGGCTGGCATTCAACAGTGACGCTGGGGGCGATTGGATCGGCCGCGGCGGTAGCACGAATCCTTGGCCTCAATGTGCATCAGACGATGTGCGCCATGTCACTTGCAGTTAGTCAGGCAGTTGGCTATACTTGTCAGTTTGGCTCGAATGCCAAGCCACTACAGGCGGGGATGGCGGCCAAGGCGGGCGTGCTGTCGGCTGCGCTGGCACAAAACGGGTTGACCGGGCAACCACATGTGATTGAGACCCACAATGGACTAAACAGCTTGATGGCACATGGTGATCAGGACCGTGTCGCCGCTGTCTTTGCGGATTTCCCCAAACAGACGCTGGCTCTCAGCGAGTATGGGCTGGTCATGAAACCATATCCATCCTGTGGATATACTCATCGTGTCATTGACTGCGCGCGCATCATCCAGCAGATGCCCGACTTTGACGCCACCAGCATTGTCCGCATCACGGCTTCGCTTCCCGATTTTCACGCAGGCATTTTGCCCTTTATGCAACCCACAGAGCGCGCTGAAGCATTGTTTAGCGCACCATTTTGTGTCTCGTTGACACTGCTTGGGCGCACAGTGTCGCTGGCAGAGATCGAGGCCGAAGCATGGACTGAGCCAGTGATTATGGATTTGATTGCCAAAACGACTAAGCTGATTCGTACACCTATCAATCCAGAATTGAATTACGATCCTGGCGATCCGGATTGGGTCAAGGTAGAGATGGCGGATGGTACAGTATTGCGAGCTGAAGTTGCCTATCCGTTGGGTGATCCACATAACCGCATGAGTTCGACGCAATTGATGCAAAAGTTCCTATTGAACGCGGCGATTGATTTGGAGCAGCCAGCATTTACGGAGGTAATCCATTCGCTCCAGCACTGGATTGAGAAAGATAATATCATGGAGGTGGTTGCCCCGTTCGCTTTCGCCAACGTTCAAGGATAAATTCTCTGTATATTTCGATAATGCATCTGGTCATCTGTCATCTCAACTTTGATCAGCAGTCATGCGCTCAAAATTGAGATGACAGGGATGTTGATATAGAATGACTAGGTTCCGTTGACATTTGTGTGAGACGAGCCGAAAGCATATTATATGCTTACATAGCCAAAATGAGATTAAGGTATTCGCGTCGGTGTTGGGGTAGCGGTCGGTCTTGGGCTTGGCCCCGTAATGATTGGGGCTGGCTGATAGATGGGTATATCTGATGTATTATCATCAGGAAAAAATCCTCCCCCAAAAAGAACGGGATCATCTATTGAAACAAGTCCGCTGTCAGGGATAGGGTCTACACCTCCCGTTCCCCCGTCTTCGAGATCCGCAATACAAAATGGACATTCAGAAAAATGTTTATTTAGCTGTTCCAGTGTAAATCTTGTGTATGGTTTATCGGGTAACCATCCATATAACGACATCGTATCAAAGTTTGCTATGGTAAATAAATTCTGCTGAAGATGCTGTTCTGCCCAACCGGACATCACAGCATTTTCATTAACAACAGCCCATGCATTCTCATTGAAATTACGCCTGTCACGAACAATCGCACCCGATGGAAAAACGATCCAGTTTTGCTCCATGATAGATGGTTCTTCCCCATCCCATGTCGCAAATGACTCTAGCCTTACACCCATTCCTGTTTCTTGAACTACATCCATAATAGACTGTTTCAGAAACAAGTCAAATGATGAATTTTCTGGTGTTATCAAGCTTAATTCAAGATTGCCAGCGTCCAGAATATCTGGTTGTGCCAGAAGTGCATGTATTGCGCTGAGGTCTGCACCTTCACGATTAAATTCTGCTGACCATCGTGCAGGAGAAGTCCAGAATTTTGTCGGTTCATCGGGTTCTAATACGTGCGAAAAATCCGTACTGAAGAGTTGCGTACCGATGCCAGCTTTTAAGGCATTCTGAACATCTGGTTGCGCAAGTGCATAAGGTGATGTAGCATCAGTCGCTGGTAGTGTAAGGCTTGAGAGATGGAGTACTTGTTCAGAAACCTGCTCAAATCTGTCAAAGTAGCCATCAAGTTGTGCGACTTCATCTTTGCTCGGATTAAAAATTGCATCAATATTATTTTCTTCTATTGCAACGATAATCTGTTCCGAAGGGGCATTCGTGAAGTGAATGGGGGCAGACAGTGATATGTCTTCATTCCAATAGTTGTCAAATGGCTCCATTTCGAGAATACCGTTCTCTTGATCCCACGTGGACAAACGGTATGGACCTGTACCAATCGGGCTTTGTTGGAACCCCTCCTCACCAACCTCATCAATATAGTGGACAGGGACGATGGGTAAACGCGCTAACATCATCATGAATGCTGCTAACTTTTCTTCCCCTTGTAGAGAGCTTTCGGGTGTGAACTGGATTATGTATGGTTCGAGTACTTCGACCTCTTTGAGCACTGACCAGACTGTAACCGTATCCGCTGCCGCAGTTGCCCCACGTTCCCATGAAAAGCGAACACTTTCGGCGGTGAAGGATTCCCCATTGTGAAACTGAACATCTTCTCTGAGGTGCAACGTATACGTTTGATAGGCAGGATCAAAGGTGACTTGTTTCGCCAATCCTGCTTGAATCAAACGGTTTTCCTTGTCCAGTGTGAGCAATCCGTCATACAACGGCCAGACCGCTTTATAGGCATCCGCAGAGGCTATCTTCAGCGGATCTAAATTTGTGGGCATGCGTTTCAATGCAATTCTGATGGGTTCTACGGGTGCAGACACATCCGATGGCATTGGTGCTGGTGCGGCGCAAGAGACGAGAAAAAATACAAAACTATTCAGCAGGCATAGAGCAAAAAATAACTGCTTATGTTGATTCATCTTGACCCCTCCTCCAATAGTAATTTAATTGATCAACTTCAAATTGTGTTTTTTGTTGCACAGGAAAGTATAAAAGTAGGTAAACAGATTGGTTATCTGTTGTCAGCCGCAGATAACCAATCTGCGATACTATTTTTTATTCCAAACGTTGTTTTGCTAATGCTTGTAGCCTATCTATATCTAAGGTATAGATTCTTACCGTGCCATCATCACCAGCCGTGGCAATAATGTTGTTCTGTGGATGGAGACTGATGCTGTTGACACCTCTCACATTGCCAGTCAGTGTCGTAATCCGCTCAAGGGTTTCTGCGTTCCAGAGTTTTGCGGTGCTATCACCACTTGCCGTCGCCAACAAAGGCTGATTGTCGCGATGATGCCCAACAGCAAGCCCATAGATTGGCCCCGTATGTGTTTTGACTGGCGTTACACATGGTTGGCTTGTTAAAGTCAAAAAGCACATGTCTCCATTGAACGTTGCTGTCATTAAATAAGTGCCATCTGTCGAAAATATCACATCAGAGACGACTGACGCAAAGGTGTGTGTAAACGCTTCTGCCTGTCCCAATTGACCGGATTCAAATTCAATCAAACTTGCACGGCCATCGCGACTTGCTGTAGCAAGGGCATCGCCATCGACACTAAATCGGATACTATAGACCTTATCCGTGTGGATGGTCTTTTGTTCGGATGCCACGCTCTGCGTTTTTATATCCCATACCCGAATGATATTATCTTCGCTGACTGTAACAATGGCATCACCATTCGGTGTAAATGTTGCGCTATACATCTCCCCCTGTTCTGAGGCACTTGAAAAGTGTTTCCTCTCAAAACCATTTGCCAATGACACCAACACCGCACTGCCATCATAACTAGCCGTTACCAGATAGTTGCTATCTGGGCTAAAGGCAACGTCATCGACGCGTTTGGTATGGGTCACGGTATGAACAAGCGCAAGAGTTTCACTATCAAAAATTTTTGCAGTACCATCACCGCTTGCAGTCGCAAAAAAACGACCATCAGGGCTATATTCGACAATCTCTACTTCCTCCCGATGCGCAGTGATGGTTTGCACCTCCTCTGTGCTCCCGATATTCCAATAGCGAACCGTGCCATCATCACTACTTGTCCAAAGCCGTTTCCCACACGGCTCTATCGGCCAAAGGGAAACATCATCTATTGCCTCAAATGCCAATCCATGAACAAGTGTATTGTGACCGTAGAGATTCATGACCTTTTGTCCTGGCTTTAACCACAGGTGTGGCGAATCGGATTCTGATAGATACCAGATAACCACTGAGCCATCTTCACTGGCGGCGGCAAGACATGAGCCATCATGGTTTAGAGAGAGGGCTGTAATGGTTCCATTTACATCCTCAAATTCATCTACTAATAATTCATCTGCTTTGTCACGCGTCAAACACTTTCCTGTCGGTTCCCAATCGGGGATGGACCAAACACGCACTGTTTTATCTTGGCTACCGCTGATGAACAAAGGCAGTGATGGATGAAATACAATATCCATCACAAAGTTGGTATGTCCCTGCCAGCACCAATGAACTCTTTTCTCTAGAGACCATAGATAAAGACGTCCATTGCCACTCCCCGCAACCAAATAGCGCTTATCGTTGCTATAGACAAGTTCAGAAGGAATAACAGGTGTTCCTAAGGTGTTTAACGTTTCCTTATGCCAATTTAACATACGAATTGTTTCACTTTCTGGACTAGAAACCAATATACTCTGTTCCTCTGGATGCACGGCCATCGCCCTGATGTCGTAATCATTCGGCTCATGATCAACATAGATTGCTTTATTTCTGTCTAGGTCGCGGATGATCGTTTGCCCACCTGCATCAACGGCAATGAGCAAGTGGTCTTGCTGGCGAAAGAATGCTAGATGTCGAACGGGGGCGTCATGTTTGTACATGTGAAGTTGCTCACCAGTTTCAGTTGACCATACTTCAATTTTGCCTGTATTACCTGCGATAGCAACCTGGCTCAAATCAGCATTAAACACGCTTTTAACGCTGGATGTTACTGTATGTGTAAAGTGATCGAGCTGCCTATATGCTTGCAATGCCTGACGCAGGGCATCCTCGGCAGCGACTGTATGCTTGGCATCCACAGCCTCTAACGCAAGCGCTAGGCTTTGCTGTGGATCATCGGTGAGCTTAAGGCTCGATTCCTCTGCTAGCTTTTGTGAGCGTGACTCTGCGGCTCGTTCTACAGAAAGAATGCCCAAAATAATAGCTGCAATGGCAAGAATCATCGATAAGGTGGATGCCCCCATGATGAATTGTCTACGGTTCCTTTTCTCGCGTTTTTCAGCATGGATGGTGTCTTCACTCACTTTCAGCAACTGTTGAGCGGATTCATTAATGACAAGGTGTTGACGCTGTTCATGGATCAGATTGAACTTATCGACACGCAGTTTGGTTTCAAATCTGATATATGCTTCTGTCTCTCGATCCAACATTTCCTGCGCAAATTTTTGCATCTCCACGTCGGGATCAATTTCAATTTCGTCAATCAGTAGATCATGGGCTAGCTCATAATAGGATTGTGGCAAGCGGTCTTCTTTCTGTGAAACAATGAGTCTGCTGGATTGGAGTACCCCCAACACATCGGAAATCGGCTGATTGTCATGGGCGATTATTGAGACACGATTCGATAATTCTGTATGGGTTAACCGCTCTCGTTTTCGAGTTGGAGAAACCAGCGTACTCAATATCCACCGCGCCAACGCACGGTCATCCTCTTGGCTAAAACGGCGGTTCAACACCCGCTGTAGATGATGACGCAATATGCCTTCCGCTCCCCCTTCTTCCTCATATAAGCGCAGAGAAATAACTGTTGATTGCCTGTTGGCTTTCACCTGCTCTTCTTGGAAGGCGTCAAACAGGGATGTACAGATTAACTGGATTTGTGCTGGTGCAAACCATTTTTCCTCGCTTAAGTTTGCATCGTCGTACCCACTCCGGTTATCTTCACCAGAAAGATTTGCCTCAGATTGACCAGCCAGACCACCTCGCTCAGACAGATCTTCTAATAGCTTATTTTGCAAGTCCGTCTCATAGGAAATACCCAACCGTTCGACAGGTTTATTGATGATGTCAAGTGCTTCTTGGCGCTGTAGGCGTTCGAGTCGATAGTCGTTATTGAATGGCTCAATTTGTGGACGAAAGGTGGCTAGTTCGCCAAAATATTCGCTTCGTAATGCAAGCAACCAGCGGACGTTGAGTGTCTCATCATCTAGGCACTCAGCAAGCTCGTCAATAAATCTGTGACGTTCCTTTTTCTGTATGCCGGAAAAGAAAAATTCTTCAAATTGGTCCAACATCACATAAATGATGGTTTCTCGCCCCAATATTGCTGTAACCTGATGTAGAAAATGGTGTAGTGAAGCTTCATACCAAAATGGAATTGAGTCGAGTTCTGGCAGCAGTGTTTGTTTAATCTTCAGACTTGGTGATGAATTATTTAATCGCAAGATAATCGGAAGATGCCCATCTTGCAGCAAGCGAACAGATAGACCTGCACGCAGCAGAGAACTCTTCCCCGCACCGGATTCGGACTGCAATACCGTCAGTGCATTTCGTTGTAGATGCAGAAGCAATTCTTCGATAGCGGTATCACGTCCATAAAAATTTTCAGCATCGCGGAATGTATAGTGAAGAAGCCCGCGATAGGGTCCTCCTTGGGGTATATCGCTACCATCACGGGCTGTTATGCCAAGCTGTTCAACATAATGATGTACACCTTCCGCTAATCTTTTTGTTGCCAGCAGGCGTCCTTCTTCTATCTCTGCAGCCTCGCTTTGGGATTGAATATACTGCGTAATGTGCTGGGTGATTTTTGTGATATTCTTAATATTTTCGCCAATTGCAATCCCTGTTGAATTGGCGATACTACCGACATTAATTTTATTATGAGAAGAGATCGTATTATTTGTCATTGTTATGTGTTTATTTTTTATTTAGAGAAGTTGTGTCTATTGGATCGATGAAGAAAACAATGGTATTTAAAAGACAAAACGCTTTCTATAGCTATGATAACAGAAAGAGGAGGAATAGGCATTTTCATAGAATTTACCATCTTTATCATTTTATATAAAAATACTTGATCAAACTCAATCCTACATTTGACAGAATAGCATACTTTTCTCGGAACGAAGCTATATAGTTACTATATGGTTTTTGCAGAAAAATCTACTAGCTTACACTTTAAAAACGTTTTTATTCAGCGGCTATAATTTATTTCATACTATAAGGATGGCAAAAGAACTATATAAGATATATGCCGAGATTAAATAAATTTTTAACAATAGGAAAAAGAGATAAGAACTATTATAAACCTCTACTGCCCCTCTATTTTGATTAGATATACTATTATCTCAAATTATCAATATCTCACCTGATTAAAACGTTACACTAAGTATTCTGTCTAAGTAAGCCCCAATAAGTCTGGGGTATTTGAGGTTTAATAAGGTCTTTTCTCAATCGATGTGCAACATAATAGTCGAATCTGTCAAAATTGCACTTTCGCCAGTAAAACGTGTCAGAGCCGACATCACGTTCCCGACGGTAGCTACAAAACTGCCAGAATAAGCCTAATGCTATCGTACAAACCCACCCTGCTAAACCTCAAACAACCTAAGTTTTTAGAAGTCCGACTATTGTTGGGTATTTACCCTGATAGTCATGCCAAAAGTTGGACTTCTTTGTCTAAGAATTTACTTGGCTTGGACCAAAAATATCGGGCAAGTCCTCTGGCTTGGCATCATAACACGCCATCAGCCGATCCAGCCGCTCTTGCAACGCTATCCTCTGCTTCGCATACGCCGGATCATCAGCTACATTATTCATCTCCAGCGGATCACGCGTCAAATCATACAACTCATACTCATTTGGCTCAACCCCATTTGGGTCAAAGTAGAGGCCAAATTTCCACTGATAATCACGTATGCAGCGGATGTGATTGGGCTGCGGGGCGGTCTGTAGAAATGCGCCTGCTGCCGTGTGTTGATCATCATAGGTGAAGAGGATTTCATCGCGTATCTCGGTGCTGGGATCAGCCAAGACCGCTGTTAAATCTTGCCCATCAAAGGCCAGTCCTGATGTATCAACGCCTGCAATGGAAGCCAGTGTTGGTACGATGTCGATTAGTCCTGCCAAGCTGCTCGTTTCCTGTGGTGTTGGAAACAGATGTGGGTTGGAAAAGACCAGCGGCACACGCAGCACTTCGTCATAAATGTTGAATGGTTTCTGGCGCATCCCGCCATGTGACATGCACATATCGCCGTGATCGGAGAGGCGTACAATCAGTGATGTGTCACGCAGCGTCGTACCATTGCCATCCACCACACGTTGTTCAAGCGCGTCGATGACACGACCGATGTACAGTTCTGTGAGGATGTGAAGCCACGCATACCAGTTGCAATTGTCGATCTTTAGCTGCTCTGTATCCAGCGCACCCAGAAATTTTTCAGCGCGCCCGATATTGGATTGTACCGCTTTGGGCAGATTATCAGTCCGTTGCTCAAAGTTGGGTGGCAGTTCAATCCCTAAATTGGCAAATCTCTCATGGGGGCCAAGCACCCCATAGTTGTTGGGATGTAGCAACACATCGTGTGGGTTCACCAGCGAGACAATGAGGCAAAATGGCTGGTGTGGGTCTACCTCCGCTAAGAAACGTTCAGCCTGCTGTGTATAGGTTTCATCCCACATCGGGTTTTCATCGGAGCCACCACTGTCGCGAATCTCCCGTGTACCGCCCGCATCGGGACACTCCCAGCCATCAAAGCCAAACTGTTCGGCGACAAACTGATTATCCTCCTCTGACCAATCATAATTACCGCGCACAGGTTTGGTGAGATGCCACTTGCCTTTGTAGGCAATTTGATAGCCCGCAGATTTCAGAATGGTAGCGAGATTGGGCAAATCGGCCGGGAACTCACGCTCGCGACTTGAGTATTCACCAGAGAAGGAGAGCGTTTCAAACATACCATGCCGTGATGGGTAGACGCCAGTGAAGAGCGATGCGCGACTGGGGGAACACATGTTGGTGGTAGTATGACAATGGGTAAAGGTGATGCCCGTATCGGCTAGCCGTTTCCGTTGGGGCAGATGCTGATCCACCCACCCGTCCGGCCAATGCATAGGGTAGCGTTCTTGGTCGGTGATAATCAGAACCAAGTTGGGTTTTTCTGGCAAGATTGGATCGATATTTTCTAGTATTTGATGAATGTTTAGGTTTTTCAGTGTAGTCATGTTTACTCAGTAGTCCAATCACTTAGTACTTAGTACATCGTGTTGCCGTTTTTCGTTGTCTCTGGCACTTCTTGAATGGCATCCCAATGCTCCACAATTTTCCCGTTGTCGTCAAAGCGGAAAAAGTCCATCGTGACATATTGCTCATTCCCCGGCCATGTCTGATGAGTGTGCAGTGCAATCAAGTCACCTTCTGCCACGGCACGGACAAAACGGATACTTTTCTCTGGATATTCCTCATGCATTTGCGTAAAGTACTCAATAAATGCCTGTTTCCCATCGCCGACAACTGGATTATGTTGAATGTACACATCCCCAACATATTTCTCGACTGCCGCTGTTGGATTGCCCAAGTAAGCGGTTTTGTAAAATGCAACCGCATTCTGTTTATTCGCCTGTAAATCAATCGTCATGTTTCCATCCTTGTTTGCTAAAAATTTGCTAAAAAATTGACTTGTCTTGTCTCTTCAAGGTCTATCATGGCCTGAAGACTTCTCTGCAACAATTTACTATTTTATGGTGTTCCAATCGGAGCCACATCTCTAGCGTTGCCGATGTGTGCCGTGTGCCAGCTAGGATCGTTCTGGCGAATCCCTGCAAGTAGCCATTGGAGTTCCAGCGCCCCAGCCCAAAATCGGGCGCGATCAAGCGTTGCCTCAACCCCACTATCATATTTTGCCACTCTTGCCAGAAATGACTCGCCATAGGTGTTGATGAGGCATCCATAGTCAGCGGCAGGATCACCGATACCCGCCGTGCCAAAGTCGATTATCCCTGTAAGCGACGCTGTCGGCTTGTCCCATAGAATATGATAGCATGACAGGTCGCCGTTGATCAGCACCGGATTGTACGCCATGAACCGTTCATCGTTCAGCAACGGCGCAAAGTGTGCTTCAACCCAATCGCGGGAGTAAGGCATCATATGTGGATAGAGTTCGGCTTGTACATCAGCAAACAGCTTGAGCCGCACTTCCCTCGTTCGGTTGACATCGGAATCGCCAATGCCAGCAGTACGAACGCGGTCCAAGGGGATGCCGTGCATCTGTGTCAGAAATTCAGCCAACTGTTCTGCCAATCGATCCTGCTGATAGTCCGGCAGACGCAGCAAATCCCAACGATAGCATGGATCACCCTGCACGAGAGGGTATGATACAAAATCGTCGGTGACAATATCACAATCAGGGATAGAGAGTGTCATATGCTTGCGCAACAGGTCAAGGACACGCATTTCATGCCGAAGCAGGTCCATTGCCCATTCATCATTTCTTGGGAAACGAAAGACCCGTTCTGCGTTGACGATGACGACAATGTTAACGAGGCCGTCGCTGATGACACGTAGACTATCCGTTGTTACATCGGGGTAAAACTGTTTGATTTGTTGAAGATAGGTTGGATGTATTGATTCATTCATTTCTAGTATCCTTTTGCTGTTTTTGTTGTGCGGAGTATAGTTCCCTCCACCGCATAGATACACAACGCCAGCCAAATTATGCTAAAGCCAATCAAGCGCGTCTGTGTAAATGGCTCATGGTAGACGTATATGCCGAGCAAGAATTGAATCGACGGGGCGATGTATTGAAATAACCCGACCATCGAAAGCGGGATACGGCGGGCAGCGGCGGCAAAAGTGAGCAATGGGACGGCAGTGACAATGCCTGCCCCCATCAGGATCAGATTCGTGTTCAGGTCCATTTGCCCAAATGCCCCCACACCTTGCATCTCCAGCCATGCTAGATAGATGAGGGCAAAGGGGATCATGAGCGTCGTTTCAAAGGCTAGCCCCTGTTGCGAGCTTAACGGTGCTGTTTTGCGAATCAGTCCATAGATGCCAAATGAGAAGGCCAGTGATAACCCAATCCAAGGGAGCGCACCATAGCCAATGGTGAGGTAGAGAACCCCGATGGTTGCCACGCCAACCGCCACCCACTGTCCCCAGCGGATTTGTTCATGCAGAAAGACAACGCCGAGGAAGACGCTCACGAGTGGGTTGATGAAGTAGCCCAAGCTGGTTTCAACGACATAGCCCGCGTTGACCGCCCAGATGTAGGTTAGCCAGTTGATGGAGAGTACGGTGGAGGATGCGCAGAATGCCAGCAGCAGTCTACGATTATGACGAATTTGGGCAAGCCAGCCCCAATCTCGTGTGATGAGTAGTAGAATGATCAGGAAGAATAATGACCAGATGACACGGTGGGCCAGAATCTCCAATGCAGGGACATGGGCGATAAATTTCCAGTAAACGGGCAGCAATCCCCAGAGCAAGAATGTTGTGAGGGCCAGTATAATGCCTTGATTTTGTTGGTTTTGTGAATTCATGGTTTCTAATCAGATTTGCTATAATGAACCATCAGTGAGTTAAAGAGATAAATTATACTACATCGAAATGGCAAGTCGCCATTCAACCATAGTAAGGAACACGATTTCATGTCAGTATGTATGCTGGGCGCACATATGTCCATCTCTGGTGGCGTAAGCCATGCACTTGACCGCGCATCATCCATCGGGAGCAATGCCGTTCAGGTTTTCACCAAAAATAACCGCCAGTGGAAACTACCACCACTCAATCCAGAGGATGTACAACGCTGGAACGAAGAACTGCCCAAACAAGGCATTGATTACGCTGTCAGCCATGCCAGCTACCTCATCAACCTGGCCTCGCCCAAAGAAGAACAGTGGGAAAAAAGTTGTGTGACCCACAAGGCGGAACTCCAAAATGCCTATGGCTATGGCATCAATCATGTTGTGATGCACCCAGGTTCGCACACCAAAAGCAGCGAGGCTGCGGGCATTCAGCGCATTGCAGATGGTCTGAATCGCATCCACACGGAAACACCTGAGTGCGCCAAGACACTGACGTTGCTGGAGTTGATGGCTGGTGCAGGCTCTATCATCGGCTATACCTTTGCCCAATTACAGCAGATTATCGAATTGGTTGACGATCAATCCCGTGTCGGCGTCTGTGTGGATACCTGTCATGCCTATGCTGCTGGCTATGATATCCGCACTAGGGCGGGGTATAACGAGATGATGGCCGAACTGATTGACGTGATTAGTCTGGAGCGTGTGAGGTGTTGGCATTTTAAC
Source organism: Chloroflexota bacterium (assembly GCA_039029935.1). Classification (GTDB taxonomy): domain Bacteria; phylum Chloroflexota; class Anaerolineae; order Caldilineales; family Caldilineaceae. The sequence goes on along the minus strand of JBCCFC010000057.1, from coordinate 8,056 downwards.
GACAGCAAGGGCAAGTTGGGCAGTCGTGTAGATCGCCATATTCACATCGGTGAAGGCGAAATTGGTTCAGATGCCTTTGGATTTATCCTCAACGATCCCCGTTGGGATGGTATTGCGATGTTGTTGGAAACCCCAAAAAAGGAAGATTTGGCTGATGATGTCCGTAATTTGAAAACGCTTTGCTCGCTGATTAGCGATCCTGACCGTGTACCTATTGGTTTGCGCGATGCATAAATTAGGTCCAAGGATAGGATGAAATTCCCCAAACAAGGAACGTATCGCAGGTTGGCTACCTGCGTCACAGATAATCAATCTGTCAAAAAGGGAACTGTTTTTCTTCATACATGTTTGTTCAAAGGATGGAAAACTATGAGTTATACAAATCGTTTAACGGTGAATCGCCGCACGGTGCTCAAAGCAACGTTGGGGGCAGGTGCATTGGCGTCATTGGGCTTAATCCCCGAAATGTTGCGTACACGCAAAGCACCTGCAGTCATTGCCCAAGAAGGGGATGCACCACAGATGCCCTTTGGCGTTGCCAGCGGTGATATTCTTGCTGACCAAGCCATGCTTTGGGCCAAAACAGATCGCCCAGCACGAATGCACATTGAATGGGCAACGACAGATAGCTTTAAGAATTCGCACAAGATCGTCGGCCCGGCTGCCCTCGAAAATAGCGATTTCACAGCCAAATATAACTTGGACAACTTACCAACTGATCAAGAAATTTTCTACCGAATTAGCTTCCAGAGCCTAGAAGATGTCACCGTTATTGGCGAGCCAGCTATCGGCCACTTGCGCACAGCACCATCCGGCAGACGCAACATCTCGTTTCTCTGGTCTGGTGACACCGCCGGACAGGGATGGGGTATCAACCCAGATTGGGGTGGCATGAAGATTTACAAGCAGATGGCAAGTTTGGAGCCAGACTTTTTTATCCACAGTGGCGACACCATCTACGCTGATAACCCCATCAACAATGCAGAAATAGAGTTGGCAGATGGTACGGTTTGGCATAATGTGCTGACCGAGGGAAAAGCCAAAGTTGCAGAGACATTGGCCGAGTTTCGTGGCAACTTTGCCTACAACTTGCTCGATGAAAACGTGCGTGAATTCAACGCCATTGTGCCCAGCATTGTCCAGTGGGATGATCACGAAGTTGTTAACAACTGGTATCCAAACGAGATGTTAATCAGCGACGACCGCTATACTGTCAAGAGTGCCGCACTGTTGGCGGCACGTGGTAAGCAGGCATTCATGGAGTATTGCCCAATCCGCAGCAATGGCATCGACCGTGAACGCATCTTCCGCACCATCAACTACGGCCCATCACTGGATGTTTTTGTGATTGACATGCGCTCATATCGTGCCGATAACGGCGCCAACAGCCAAACTGAACGCAGTGAGGAAACTGATTTCTTGGGACGCGAACAGATTCGCTGGCTCAAACAAGAACTGCTGGCTTCAAACGCAACATGGAAAGTGATTGCCTCGGACATGCCGATTGGGTTGATCGTCTATGATGATTTTATTGCCAAAGATTCATTTGAAAATTTAGCAAATGGTGATGGCGAGCCAGTGGGTCGTGAGTTGGAAATGATGGACCTCCTGCGTTTTATCAAATATAACGAGATTAACAACGTTGTCTGGCTGACAGCCGATGTTCACTACACCGCGGCACACTACTACGATCCAGAAAAGGCGCAGTTTACAGACTTTGCGCCTTTCTACGAGTTTGTCTCTGGACCACTCAACTCAGGCACATTTGGTCCCAACGGGTTAGACAACACCTTTGGCCCACAGGTACTCTATGCCAAAGCACCAGAACCGGGTACATTCAACCTACCGCCTTCTGCCGGGCTCCAATTCTTCGGCCAAGTCGAAATTGATGGTGAGAGTGAGTTGATGACGGTCACGCTGCGAGATTTAGAGGGTGAAGCCTTGTTTGTGAAGGAAATTGAGCCAGTTAAGGATTTGGATAGTCATTTAATTAAATTTTAAAAACGCTTATAGAATTATTCCAAGGAATTACAACGAGCAAGAAAGTTATTTTAATTAACTTATGGTGCAAGATTATCACTTTTCTCCTGGTAAGACTTTGGTGGTGCGGATACAGTAAAGCACAGATACGTTGTCAGAATATAGAATCCAATCTGCGTGTCCCTAAATCCGTACCAGTAACCATCAGTCGCCTAGCAAAAGGCTCATTTGGGTCTAGCTCTATCGCCTTGTCCGAGTCTTCGAGAGCAAGTTGAAGTTGCGGTGGGTCCATCATACAGTAGGCTTCTGCTCGGAGTCCATAACCAAGGCTGCTTTTTGGGTCTAAGCTGATAACCTTGGAAGTATCTGATATGGCATTTTGATATTCTCCCAACGTGTTGTATGCTTTTGCTCGATAAAGATATAGGTCCTTTTCAAGATCATCTCTATATTTTAAACCTAAATCAAGTGCTTGTGTTGTATCTTGAATAATCGCAGGATCATCACCCATATCTTGGAGAATAATAACCTTAAATGCATATAAATCACCGGAAGATGAATATTGTTTGATAGACGCATTCAATTTTTTGAAAGCACCCATAGTATTTTTCTCATCTAACAGACGAACTACCTCATTTTTGATTTCATTAAATAGTTCTTGAATCAATGTACTCATCTTTGTTTCCTTTTTGTGCTATCCAGCATCTCATCTAAAAATCACTGGATAATCGGTGTAAACGCGAATAAAATATTGGGTTTGGGTATAAAAAATGCCCAGACGCCAAGAGAGAACTCAGTACTTCAGTTTATAGTACACTGAATAAAGTTAGTACACAAATCATGCCATAAACCAACAAAAAGAATTCGTTTTCAATCTTCGTGAGACAAATACAATTGATGCAAAGGATATAACACGTCTATGCCCACAAAAATAGAGTTACAAGACCTTGCTGAGACACGTTTACAGGAAGCAAAATCGCTATATAATAGTGGTCTATATGATGGATGTTACTATATTGCAGGTTACGTTATTGAGCTTGCGCTGAAAGCAAGAATATGTAAACTTTTGGATGTGAATGAATATCCTGAAAGTGGTGAAATTTCACGTTCGTTTAAAACACATAAGCTGGATACACTTCTCGTTCTTTCTGGTTTGCGAAATACATTTTTAGCGGAAGGCACCACAAATCCAAGACTACTATCGAACTGGTCTTTAATCACAGAATGGTCAGAAGAGTTGCGCTATAGTCCATTACATAGCAGTTCCAAAATAGACGCCGAAAAGATATTATCAGCAATGGAAGACGTTCATAATGGAGTATTCGTATGGCTAAAAAAACATTGGTAACAGAAGTAAAATCACTCGTTCAAACCTACCATGCACAAAACCGCCTTTTTTCGCTTGTGATGATGATCCCAACAGAACCCACTGCCCTCAACAGTGCATACACCATTCTTGTGAGCGCACCTTGGTTAGATGAGCAGCCGCGACATGAGGCGACAGACATGATTTTGTATGATTTAATTGAGCAGCTTGGCTCAACATCATCGCCGTTGTATAGCAAAATTGCGCGTATTTCGATTCGACGCACAGATGATCGATTTATTGAAGAAATTACATCCGTGTTAGATGTAGATGATGAGTTGATGATACACAACTACACAATCAATGGTGTACATGTAGAACGGGCAATCATTCTTGAATCGCAAGAATTACGTGTCTATGCATAGAGTGTGCATAATTTCCAAGCCACTCATGCATGAATAAAGATAAGGTGTGCCTGTTCAGTAAACATGCCTCATGCGGATCAAACTCGTAGGTTTCAATCCACGCGAGGCGTGTTTACTTAATGAGAGATATTATCAACTACGAACGTGCATTCATGTCATATTTTTTTTGAATCTGCTCGATTATGTGTCCCTTACGTAGATTTCTGCAAGCAGCAACAATTCGCCCCTGAAATTAGGGATGCTCCATAACTTCCATCAACTCGATCCGATTCCCAAACGGATCACGGCTATCAAATCGGTCTACGCCCAGCACAGGGGTGTTTTCCTTCACGAGCAGACCTAACCCCTGAAACCGCTCACGCCATTGATTCAAATTTTTAACCTGATAGGCTACGTGCGCTTTGGTTGAGGAGCGATGGTCGTGATTCTCCACACCGATATGCAGTTGAATTTCGCCAACATCAAGCCAAAAACCACCATTCTGCCGGAGAGATTCGGGCTTGGCGATTTCGCGCAACCCCAATACGCCGCAATAGAACGCTCTAGCCGTTTCTTCATCACCAACAGGAATGGTTATCTGTACATGATTGATTCTGGCGATCATACACTGACCTTTGTCTGTATATCAAGGGCCTCGTCAATCATTACTGTCAACTGCTTTGACAAAGAATCTTTCAGCGCACGTTTTATCTCTTCAACCTGCGCAGCAACCTGCGTCTCCACCTGCACGGCGACATCATCGCTATCAGTTGTTGGTTCTGCACTGGATATCACATCATCCGCAAAAAATAGATTGAGACCATGAGCTACTGGTTCATCTCCCTCAATCGCTGCATCGCTATCACTAAATAGATTGAGACCACGAGCTACTGGTTCATCTTCCTCAATCGCAGTATCGCGCTCTTTCTTGATTGTTTGAATAGTATTGCTTGCTTGCACATTGCCCATCTTTACCCGACTGTTGGGATCACCATAAAGTGTATACGCAAGCCATGTTGGGTTGGCGGGCTGCTCCTTAAAAATGTATAGGCGAGCCAGATGAAAGGCTTTGCCCAGCGTTTTACCAGCTAGGAGGTGATTGTAGAACTCAATGGCAAATTCTGAGGCCAACAAATCATTGACTTCCCATAGCGAGCCGATAAAGGCACTGACACCGACCTCTGAAACAAATTTTTCGGCCCAGCCCCCCATGCCAGTGAGCGTGTATCCAATTTGACTGGTATGACAGGCATTGAGAAAAATAATCGGTTTGTCATTTCTCCACCCTTTCAACCCAGAGCCGACAAGATCATCCGGCACAATGGAACCGTCCTGCAAAACAAGACGTGACTGATTTGGATTTTTGACATCAAAGTCGCCATGTGCGGCCAAATGTACCAACCTGACACCACCATTGCGAGCAAAATCTTTGACCTCCTGAACCGTTTGCAAAGGAGGATCAATATCCACGCCACTGTTTGGTAATGCGTCAAAATAGTTCTTCTCATTCTGAACATATTTTAGATCAAGTTTGGGCACAATGATTCGAGCGTTTTCCACCTCAACCTCGCCAGCAGGACCTTGCCCGGCTAGCCAACGGCAAAATTCAAATTTTTCAGCCAAAAAGCCATCGTTTGTCTCCTCACCCGTAAACTGGTCATACTGATAAGGCCGAATTAGCTCCCAAGGAATCCAAGGCTCGTCACTGGTAATGAGCAGTGATTTGATTACACCCTCCTCACGCAGAGGTTTGATACGACGCCAATATTCAGTGCGCAGCTTTTCCGGAATCAGTTCCTCAAATAACTCCTCGCCCACAGTCTCAACTTCACGCACAAACGCTTTGGCCTGCTCCTCAGTCACCCGATTTGAATTCTTTGCCGCCAACTGACTCATCCGCTCAAATTTATGCTCGAGAAATGCTCGTGGATTCTCAGCCACCAATTCAATCTCGCCCACAGGCATCCAGTGATAGCCAACCTTCGCATTGGTCGAATGTAGCAGAAAAGATAGTATGTTGCCATTGCTTGCCTTGGTGATGCGCAGTTCCAAATCGGCTGGAGGGGGAGGGTTCTCTAGGAACATAGGAATCTCCAATGATTTACCATCTACCGTTTTGGCAGTACGCGTTGAGCTGGTTTTGGTAGAAATTTCGGTTTCAAAAGTCGCACTACCCACATTGCGCCCTTTGTGATAGAAGTTGATTGAGATATGCTGTTTGCCTCTTTCACCGACAGCCTTTAGCAAAAATAAAGCGGGTTGTGAATCCTGATCCGGATAAACCAGCATTGAACGGCTCCAATTATTGGTGACTTCTTCAAATCCAGCCGTGCTGACCACAACCTCGACCAGTTCTGGCTCTGGCGAAGTAAACGCAATATTAACCCTATTTCCTTGAACAACTGACTGTTCGCGTTGTTTAAGTGTTAGTTGTACTCGCAATACATGATTTTCTCTTTGGGCAACAGACCCAGGGAATTGTACATCTGTATAAAATGATTGCGACGTACTACCATCGGTCGGCGTCTTTGAAGTGGGTCCCCTCATTGTTGTCGAGGTTGGAGACTTAGATTGCAATACAGAGGCATCCACACTGCGTTTTGGCTTCTCTTTCTTTGGTTTGGGTAGAACTTTACCCTGAAGATATGCACCGATTGCAATCTGTACAATCAACGGAATCTCCGCCAGTTGATCCAGCCCCTTTTTTGCTTCCTCTTCTGATGATGCTGGTTCTCCGATCTCTTGACGAATCGTTGTCACTTGTCTTCGGACATCATCAGGTAAACGACCCGCCACTGCATCAATTGCCGCCAATACATTGGTCCATGTACCCGTTACATTCACCTTTGTCGTTTCGTAGGGCAATTGCGCCAATAGCCATTGTACAGGGTGCGCTGCCTGTAGTGCCGTCAAAATGAGCGCACGCTTTTCTGCCGAAATAGAAATCGGTTCAGGTGTTGATTTGAGAAGAAGCGATTTGCCCGGATTCCCAGACCCAAGACGTGCTTCAATCTGTTGAAGATGGCCCCCAACCAGATCCTCAACACGTGGCAACCCCTTTAACGCTTCAATAAATGCGAGGATATTCGCTTGCAACTCGTCACTATTCTGGGTGTTCAACAACGACTCTGCAAAGGCTGGTGCAATGACCGTTAAAAAACGTTGTTGTGTACTTTTGAGCGGGTATTCATACCAATGGGTATAAATATCAAATAGGAGTTGTTCAAACAGTTCATCGAATGGTATTGCTTCTTTGGTTGACCGACTCGAACCCGTATTCTTTAGCAAACTTTGAGCAACTCCTCTTGAACGTCCCATAATTTGTTACACCTCCCTTTTTATTGATATTAATTAGCCTGATCTTGTAGATCAATGTGTAAAGTTATCACATGTAGACCGCCCTTGTAGGGCGGTGAGTTAAGTTCGCCCTCAATTCTACACTGGTTTCCAATCCTTTATGCTATCAAGCAATGACCAGCCCCAGTAATCTGGATAGGCTCCCATTTGTTTCCAATGCAGAAAACTGCTATGCAACCAATCTTTTGGATGTGTCACCAATCCATGTTTGATTGGATTATAGTGAATATGATTGAGATGTTTCTCAAAATCCGAATCATCTCGAATAATATGATCGCGAAAGCGAGGTTGCCAGAATCGCATTGAACCCGATATACCAATAAGGTCTTTGTATTGTTTTGTAAAATTTGTTTTCAATGAACCCATAATCTTATCAAAATGGCTCTTGCCTGTAGGACGAAACATGATATGAAAATGATCGGGCAAAAATACATATCCTAACATGTTAAACGGGTGAAGCACCTTGACATTCCGTAAAACTTCTCGCAGAAGCCAAATACAATCATCATTTTGAAAGATATATTCTCGATACTTGACAACTTGAGTAATAAACACTATTGACTTTGGTATAAAATAACGACGGAATTTTGCAGACATAATTAAATCTCGTTTTTCATAGTATGTCAGTGGTGATGACAAGATTTATATAAATACTGAAACGTCTCGAAGCAACGAAGGCCACCGCCCAGAATGGACGGTCTACAATAATCACTCGTAGACTGCCCTTGTAGGGCGGTAAAATTGCTGGCATCCTCTAACGCCTCGAAGCAACGAAGGCCACCGCCCAGAATGGACAGTCTACAATAATCACTCGTAGACTGCCCTTGTAGGGCGGTAAAATTGCTGGCATCTTGTAACGTCTCGAAGCAACGAAGGCCACCGCCCAGAATGGATACTGCTGGCTAAATATAAGTGGCGGAATCAAAAAATATTGCCGAAATAAAATGGCATATATATCGGCAAAACAGAAAAAAAGACACAATATTATGCAGGTTGGAAATGATGCAAT
>JBCCFC010000056.1:0-21162 GCA_039029935.1 Chloroflexota bacterium | reverse complement strand
GGTTCTGACCCTCGTAACCTCTTTGACTATCTCCTTGAACACGTTGACCTCCCTCCGCGTCCCGCAAAAAAACGGCTTCCCCCAGACCCGGCTCCACTCCTGTGTTAGACCCTTTTGGACGGAACCATGACCAACGCCAATTAATCTATTCGAACAAATATATGACCCAATCAATTTGGCGATGGTGCGCATGAATCTTGGTAATATTTACAGTTACCTTGGTCAACTAAACTATGCACTTATTCTTTTTGCACAGGCGGAAGCAGTTTTTCAAAAAAGTCAGGATGAAAAAAATTTAGCAATGGTTTATACCAATCAAGGTATAGCCTATAGAAAGCTGAAAAATTGGCTGTATGCAAAAGAAATATTGTGCAAAAGCATAAATGCATGGCAAAAAGTTGGAAATATTCTCTATATGAGTAATGCACAAGATGAATTAGGGCTAGTTTACTTTGAGCAAGGATGTTATGAATATGCATTGGAAATTTTTAACATTGCATTACATAATTTAACGCAACTGGATGAAAACCATAATACTGATACCTTAAAAAAGTTACTATTAAATCATGTAGAACAGGTCAAAATATATTTACAAGAGTAACCATTCCGAGAAGTTTTACTCCATAACCAGAAGCCCGTCATAAAACTTCTCGAAAGATGTGGTTTTACACTACAGCTACCTTAGCTCGCTTCTATGAGTGTATGATTAGCAACAGCCATCATCTCCAAATACATGGAAGCCAGCATGAGCAGCAGGCACAGTCACTAAATCCGTCATCTCGCTAACCAACATAGGCATAGCATACATAGCAGTGGCAATAACGAAAGCAGCAGCAAATAATCGTAGTTTTGTGAATCGTTGTCGAACAATACTCATCTCAAAGTCTCCTTAAAATTTGATAAAAGGAGCTCATTGAGTGGGGTCCCCCCACCTTTTATTGATAGTTCAAGGTGGCACACGTATGTCCTCAACAAGCAATGATTCTTTATTTAGTTGGTTCTACAGTCACCTTGTGCTGTAGAGTGATGTACATCTTTCCGCTTGCAACATCTATAGTATGGCAGGGGCGACGAGGGGTTGTCAGCCCTTGGTATTGGGTATAAACCCCTCAAAAATTGAATTTCCACCCTTATTTTGATAGAAGCATTCAAAGCATGATGAAAAGTGTGTTTCTATGAAGAAAATGTAACGAGTCAAGAAAATTATGCCTGGAGTACAGAATCCTGGACGATTAGAGTTTTTAACTGACCTGCGTCGTGTGCAAGACCCCATCTATACCCTTGAAAGAATGGCGCGCTACTTTCAGCTAACAGGCAAGTTTGCCTATCAAACAATGAGTAAATGGGAGCGCGGCGAAGTGACCCCCGCAGAACGAAAGCACCGTACTCGATTTCTCTATTATCTGTGGGATGAACTGTTGTTGCGTCGTGACCATGCTCAGTTTGAAGAAGTATGGCAAATTTTGGTTGAAGAGTGGCAGTGGCATCCATTGGATGAAGGCGAGCGGCGTACATTTCGATTAAGTGCTATTGATGAAAGGTTTGTGTCAACTTCGACTCTTGTACCTATTCAAGTGCCAAGCTATACACCTCACTTTGTGGAGCGACGAGATGAGACATTAGAAATCATTGATTGGCTGGCTCCAAGTATGTTGAATCAAGCTGCGACACCGAGTATAAAAATTGCAGCCCTAGTTGGGATGGGTGGTATTGGTAAAACCACATTGGCCACACATATTGCCCATCAACTGCAAGAACGATTCCGTGATGGTATTCTCTGGGCGCGGGTTGCCACTGATAATCCGCTGGATATTTTGCAATCATGGGCGCAGGCGTATAACCACGACTTTAGTAGCATCTCCAGTGCGGAGAGTCGCGCCGCTGCTGTACGAAATATGCTGGCTGACAAACAGGTACTCATCGTATTGGATGATGTAAGTAGCCTTGAACAGGGACAGTTGTTGATGCCCAATGCGTCAGATTGCTCGGTTTTAATTACGACTCGTAATCAAGATATTGCGGTTGCGCTCAATGCCAACTGTTTAGTTTTGGATGGATTGGCGGAACAACAATGTATCGAGCTATTGACAAGAACGATTGGAGAATCCCGTGTAGACTCTGAGCAAGATGCGGCTCTGGAAATCTGTAAGTTATTACACTGCCTGCCGCTTGCTGTCGAACTTGTGGCACAACGGCTACGGTCTCGCCCTCGTCAAAAATTGGCCGCAATGGTGACACGGCTGCAGATAGCCAGCTATCGACTTGACCTTGGAATCAGTGACCGCGCTGTTAGAGCGTCCTTTTTGGTCAGTTGGGATGTTTTGACGCCTGAGTTAAGATTGCTCTTTGCCTTGCTCGGTGTTTTTACTGGACGCACATTTGGTGTTGAAGCATTGGCCTATGTCGCGATGTTCGATGAAATAACTGTTGAAGACTATCTGATGGACTTGAGCGCACTATCGTTAGTGAATGAAGATGACGAACGATATCAGCAACATCCACTACTCGCCGATTTTGCGCAAGAGCAGTTGGTGGAGCAGCAGTTTACGCCAGAAAATAACCCAGAGCAACGACTCGCAGAATTCTATCTAGCCTTGGCACACCAAAATCAACCCAATTATGAAGATTTTGATGCGCACATGGATGATATCATGTTTGGTATGGAGACAGCGTATCGTCTTCAACGATGGCAGTTGGTTCTTGACTATGCAGAGAATCTGACAAAGCCTTGGTTGATGCGCGCCGAATATTCACGTGCCCGCCAAGGATATCAATGGGCAGTTGAGGGTGCGCAAACTCTTCAAGTCACTGAACCCGAAGCTCATTTTCTATATCATTGGGGGACAGCCTGTCTTGAACAAGGATCCCATGATGAAGCAAGTCAACTTTTTATGCAATGCCAACAAATTGCGTATCATTTAGAATTTGATAGTGTTGTTGCTGATATACACTATAAGCAAGCCACGATTGAGATTGAGCAGTCAAATTATGAAGAGGCCGAGAAGCTACTCTCTAGCTGCAAAAATATCCGTACCACTTTGGGCGATGACGTTGGTTGTGCCGCAGTTCTCTATTGGCAGGGGTTAATTGCCTATCGCAACGAGAACTACTCAGAGGCGCATACCTCCTGTTTAGAGGCTCTTCATACGCAGAAGCAAGCACAAGAGGATATTGGGCAACTTCGTACATATCGCCTGATAACCGATATATTATTTGAATTGAAACAACTCGAAGATGCTCTGGTGAATGCGAAACAGGCTCTCACCCTCGCTAAAAAGGCGAAAAATTTAGGCGAATATGCCGCTGCGCTTTTTAGCCTCGGGAAAGTGTACCGAGCAAGAGGGGATTTGGAACCAGCCAAACAGTTCCTTGAAAGGAGTCTCATACTCTTTGAGCAGATGGGCAGCAAGTCATTTTATGCATTGTCGCTTTTTGAACTGAGCAAAGTAAATTATTTGAAGAGAGAGTTTACGGTTGCCATTGATTGTATTCAAAAGAGTATTGTACAGATGTATCTACTTCAAGATATATCCAATTTGGTTCTTGTATTACGTACTCTAGGCGAAATGCAAATGCATATGGATGACCTTGATGCAGCAAAACAAGCATGGAGAGATGCTCTTATGCTGGCGGAAACACACAATCATCCACAGGTTGCAGAGTTAGAAAAACGATTATCTATCAACTAATCTATATGATGCTTCGTGTCAAAAAGTAGGGTGTAAACAAGGAAAGTGTATCATTCCCATCTCCCATGAAGATACCCACCATATCACTCGTTCAGTGAGCACACCCCGTGCGGGTCAAACTCATGAACTCAACCCGCACTGAACGAATCATGGTCGTCATCATCTGTGAATCGCTGACTAGTGTATCATAAAAATACTTCTGTTATATGCCCCACAACGAATTACATTTGTTGTAAGGGGGATGGTGGTGGTGGCGGTGGCAATGGGTCTCCTGAAGCATTTCCACCCTGCGGACCTGCCGTAATCCACCCACCAAAATCGTAAATCCGCAACCAAGCTGCGGCATCTACAGAAATCGGATTAACACGGCCTGCGGCCTGTATATTGTTTGAGTTTATCGCTTCTGTCCAGTCCTCTGGTAAATCATCCAACTCAGATTTTCCCAATACATTCATCATCATATCACGCCAACTTGTCTGAATATTCAGATTCTCTGGGTCAAGATCATTCTCATTAACACAATTTACCAAATCTGGAATCCGGTTTGTAAATTGTTCATACAGTTCATCATATTGGGCTTGCCCATTCGACCAATACATGCATGCCGGAATCTGATGATGATTGATAATTGCGAAAACTGCATCAACAATTTGATAACCAGCAAAAAGATGCGCTCGATTGACATAGACCATGCGCTCTGATAGCCTGGTTTCCCAGAGTGTACGGAGTTCATTGGCGATGCAAGCATGTCCCATGACGTCCAAGGCATACGCCAAAAGTAACGGGCGTAGCGCTGGCGTGGGATAGGCCGTATTGGGATCGATAAACGCAGTGCCAATTACCGTCAATTGCAGTTCCGTAAAACGACGGGCGACGGCTGGCCCACCAATGAGACAACCAACGACATCTGCAAAAATTTCTTCTGTCCATCGCCGAACCGAGTTGCCACCAATTTTCTGCGTCAATGCTCGCTGAATTGTCTGATTTGTATTTGCTTTGCCATTCCAATAGAGATGGTGCGCCACTTCATGCGGAATGACCAATAAGTCCTCTGCAACCCCATGCCCCATATGCAGCCCCACCGACGTAATGGGTATGCCAATCATGGCGACGGGTGCATAAGGAATTACGCGTACATTGGCTGATTTTTGAAAGTAAGTTAAAACGGTTTCACGTGGATTGGCAAGATAGTCATTGACACTTCGGAGGGCACTGTAAGTCAGTTTGTCAATATCCACTAAGGTAAAGGGTGCTTTCTCAGGGTCCTGATTGTCATCTTCAGCCTGCTGTATGCTGATTATTCGCTGCTCTGAGGCTCTTTGTATGACGACCGCATCTTCAGCAATTTGGTCTAGTGTCCTGTATAGCACATGTTCTTCAAATGAATGACAGGCAATATAATGAGGCAGTTGGAAGGTTCTATCGTTTTGGGGAATTTCTGCCAAGTCAAAAATTTGTTTGGTAAAGAATCCGTCATGAAAAAAATGGAATTGTGCTTTACCAAATAATTGAAGTTGGTACAAGGTCGCAAAAATTGTGAAATCTCGCTTAACAGCATCTTCTTCTTGAAATGCTTTTTCATAGCGAATTTGTATAAGTTCAAGTACATTATTAATCGCCTTCCAGCGGCGGTCCCAAAGTATCTGGTTTGTTATCATCAGTGATAAACTCCTTATTAGTTTGTTATGAGGCATCTCGTAGCCCAGCATCAACCAGCCCAGCAATTACTCGATTGATATGAATCCCTTCATTGCGATAGTAACGTTTGTTATTTTTCGTGCCTGGCTCCCGCAAGTATCCACCGCTATGATGCAGTGCAACTACATTCCAGCTACTATCGAAACAGGGTGAACCCGAAGAGCCAGGAGTCGTATCGGTTAAGTACTGAATACGGCTCTCATCAACGAAGACAATCGGGTTATCGTGGAATGCAATCTGTTTCGGGCCGCCGTTTGGATGTTGAATGATATTCAGCCATTCGCCTTGCTGTGGGTTTGTCGATAATAAGGGCAAGGCTCCCCATTTATCATTGGGATTCCCTTGGACGCGGACGGCGGTCCAGTCGTCTGCTTTTGAAGTAGCAAAGCCTTCATTGGGTACCAGCTTATAGTCAGTAATGGGTGCGTCATGCAAGCTAGATGTTAGTTGAAAATTACACTGGATTTTTGCTTGTTGAGCCTCTTCTTCGCTTTTAATCACATGATAATTGGTAATTAATAGATTATCCCCGGTGAGAAAGCCAGAACCGCTACCGCCGTCTGATAGTTTTACACGTACTACGGAGCGAGCTTTTTTAGCCCCTAGATCAAGAAAATAAGCGGGAAGAAGTGCATTCCGGCCACTGGTAAGTTTTTCTAACTGATCTGAATCTTCAATCCCTTTCCATGCAATATCAGTTGTGATATCGACTCCTCTTACCCCTGTCAGCAATCCTTTTTGGGCAAGTAGGAGAAACTCCTCATCATTAACATTTTCTTTGCGTGCCACATCAATGAGGTCCGACACCATTCTTTGCTTGTCCGCAAACCTTAAAATATTGTGCCAGTTAGTAATGGATTGATTATCAAAGCGAATTCGTCTGATATCAAGATTTGCATCCTCAGCAATCACCCGTGAGTCATCAACCGTGATATATCGATCCGCAAACCAGTCACGTAGATTTGTCAAATTTTGGTTCCAAGACATGTCGCCAATCCTTTCAAACTTTTTGTTTATTGGTTAGCATTGCATACAACGTTGCAACATACCTATAACCATACACGAAAAATGAGATGAATTGCCTCCACACTATTTACTTATTATTATGGTAAATCTACTGACAGTTTACCTGAACATTACTTTAATGGGAATAGGAGGAAGAATAGCACTAGCAAAAGTGAGGATAGAGGCAGCAAGTAGAGCCAGTTCGGGTGGCCTTTGGCAACACTCAGAGTTATGAACAAAGGAGCGAGCAGCCCCAAGAAGGATTTTGGCAACGAGAGGAGGATGCTCAACAGTCCCACGGTCTTGATACAAAGCATGAACATGGGCGACGATTCATCACTGCTCCACAATCGGCAAGTACATCTCCGTCACCTCCGGCACAACCAACACAAAAATACCTTCCCCAGGCAAAATCGTCGTCGCATTATTCTGCTCAAGGTCCAATACGGTTGGCAACGCCGCCCACGTCTCTTTGAGGTCATCCCAATAGTAAACTTGCATGGATGATTCCTGCACATCATGCGTCACCCGATCCCCCAAATATTGCAACTCCAGCGGTTTGTCCACCACGGGTGGTGCGTTGGGTGATGCAACCAACCGATACGCCTGCCCGACCGTCAGCCCTGGTGGGTCAGCGGGTAAGACATTGGTGGTTTGGATGGCATAGATTTGATCCGATTCTGTGAGGATGTCACCATGCAGAACGGCTTGACCATCGCCAGAGATGACGGGCGCGTAGCCACCACCACTACCACTCACAAAGCCCTCCGCCCCTGTACGCCATGAATAGGCCACAATTGCCTCGCGCGTGGGTTCGGGTTCATCGACCCACACATGGACATGCCCAGCAATGGTCGATGCTGCGGCGATTAACGTTGCAGCATAGTGTCCGTTGACGCGATCATAGGCCAACGCAACCGCTTCGCCTGCATCGCCATCTTCTGGGTAAAGCTGCGCATAGAGTGTTTCGTTCTCCAACAGGGTTTGGTCCAGATTGTATACTTCAATCTCAATGGAGCGTTCCGTCAATGGGACAGGGACAAGTTCTGGCTGCCAGTTGTTGATCTGAATCGGTGTGAGTGTCAGATCATCGGGGTCAACATCCTCACACATTTTGACCGACTGGTTGAGGTCAATGATGCAAATGCGTTGCCCTATGCGGATACCTCGTGCGTGAATCTCAACGGTGCGCCCGTTTTGAACGGGAACGCCAATGTCAATCACACGGTTTTGCTCAAAAAGGACGGCTTGTGTGCTATCACCCGGTTCATAGAGTTGTATCCCGTCGGCACGATAGTTAATGGTGACACGCTGATTTGTGAGCGTTGGGTTGTTGAGGTTGCTGGGTGGCATGATCTGGACATTGGTGAGAGGCAAGGCCAGCCCTTTTGGACCAGGGTTGATGTTTGCAAAGCTCGTGGTCGGCTGACTGATAAAGGGATAGAAGGTGTGGATGGTTTCCCAATCGGCGCGACCGTTGTGAACGTGGGAAAAGGTCAATGCGCAGTCGGGGAGCCAATCTAGAGTTGGATGGAACTCATGCATGTCGTCGCTATAGGGGTTATGCATGGCCCCTGGACAGACATCATCCGCCAACTCAAAGATACGAATATCATCGGGGGGTGTCCCCTCAATCCCCTTGTAATTCTCATCTAAAAAGAAAATATAATGACCGATTTCATGCCCCAACGCTGCTGCCCAATCTTTGGGGATATTGATGCGGTCTCCATTGCGTCGCCAATTGGGTCCCATGCGAATTTGGCCGGGTTTATAGACCAACCCGACCTGCCCATTCTCTACACGATCTGTAAAGGTTGGATCATTCATTATGCGGCTGACGATGCCCCCAATATCGGCATTGGGGCGTAGACGGTTGGTGGCATAAATACGGATATCCGCTTCACTCCATTGCTCTCGATCCTGATACACGCGGATATGCCCCAACGCCGCCTGTCCATTGGTCCAGTCATAGATCATGTCAGAGGTCCGCCGTAGGCTCTCGGTTAATTGCCCAAGATACACCGTGTCATTGCCTGCATCCCATTCAAGCGACACATCCAAATTGAGCAACATCAACGGGTGGCTTGTGAAAATTGGCTGATTGCCTGCTCTATGCTGTTGGTAGTTTTGAATATGCACTGAATCGGTACTGACCAAATCGGTGTTGTTGGTTTGGATCGGAATTTCAATTTGTTGGAGACCTGCACTGATGACGGTTTGGGCATCGAGATAGGTTTCTGTGGGTTGGGCATTACTATAATACAGTGTGTAAAAATATGTTGACGCTATGGGATGGAGGGCGGCAAGACGGTCTCCATTTTCCAGCGTTGCCTCTATAGATGTCCCCTCCAGTACCTCCTGCGGTGTCACAGCCAATGAGGTTGCCGCCACTCCCCATGCAAGATGACAGTCATGGATGGGTTTACACTTACCAGTGCTGCCAACGGCATACATACGTGTAATTTCATCCGGTGTTAATGCACGCTCATAGACTTCTACCTCATCAAGTGAGCCTGTAAAAAACTCATTATCGTTGATGGCATTGCGGCCAATGGTCAAATTCCCCGCATTATTCAGCGAATCTTGCATCTGCGTTGGGTTAAAGGTGCTGCGCAAAATACCATCAATATGCCACCGTCCGCCTGCCGGGTTGTTGCGATCAACCGTGACAGTCACCAAATGCCATTCACCGTCATTGACGGAAATCCCCGAGCTAAAGTTGCCTCGATTACTGGCTCCGTCGGCCAAACGCAGCGTGGGTGCGCCATCAATGCGTAAAAAGACGGCATAACCCGTCTCGGTCACGCTGTTATCAAAATCAGAGAACCCTCGTTTATCGAGAATGGTCTGCTTGACATCATTCAGGCTTGTGCGTACCCATGCGCTGACCGAAAAATCATGCTCACTCATCTCTATCTGCGCATGATCTGCCACTTCAATATATTGGTCTATACCATTCAGCACAACCGCTTGGGCCACCATGCCCTCTGCAATGGTTGGTTCGCCCATAGGTGTGCCAAAATTTTCATCCTTTTTGATCACATTTTCAAAGCGACGCTCTGCTTGAATGATAACCGTTTCATCAAGCGGCCACCATGCGCGTGTTCCAAAAAACGCCTCAATACAATCATCGCAGACAATACCCGGTGTGGTGACAGCGGGCAGACGATAGATGGTCGCATTGTTTGCGGGGATACAGCTATTGTCGGCTGAGTCAGCCTGTGTGCAGACGGTAATTGTTGACGGTGGAGCCGTGCTTTCTAAATCATTTTGCTGGTTGCCATGTGGGGGCGTATAGGCGCGGACCGATACATAGTAGTGGGTGTTGGGGCGCAATCCCTCCACCACATAGGCATCATCCATGATGGTTGCCGTCTCACCTGCAAGGCCATAGCCATCGGCTAAATCTGTACTCAGATAAATTTTGTAGTGACCACCATCCTGTGTATAACTAACAGGTGTCCAGCGAATATCGAGGGTATTACTGTCAAGCGGTCTGACTTGGACAGTAGTGGGCGGAATCGTCTGTGTTGCTAGGTCATCTGCAAAGGTTCTTTCCTGCAAAAATTCATTTAAACTGTGATCAGTGGATTTGAGCGAGAGCCGATTGTAGCCATAGGTAAATTCGCCAAGTATCGCCAAATTGACCAGTGCTGCGGGCAGATACCCGTGAAACTGGTTGTTTGCCAATCGCAATGTATGCAGTTGGGTCAATTCACCAATTGCGTTGGGCATTGGACCCGTAAGCTGGTTTCCTTGGACACTCAATTCCTGCAATTGGGTCAGTTGAGAGATCGTTTCCGGCAATGTCCCTTCTAGCTGGTTGTCCCAAAGCTGAATGCGTGTGAGGTTGGTTAACCCAAAAATACCATCAGGGATTTTTCCACTCAGACGGTTGTTGGCAAGTGAGAATTCACGCAATAGGTCGAGGTTTGCCAATGAGTCGGGTATCTCTCCGCTCAGTTGATTGTTATATAGATGCAGTTCTTGCAATGCGGATAAACTGCCCAATTCTTCTGGAATCTGACCACTCAACTCGTTGGTAGAGAGGTCGAGGGTGTCTACGTTATTGAGGTCCGCTAGTGCTGCGGGAATCTCGCCCGAAAGTTGATTCCGGTCAAGTCGGAGCGAGGTGATGGCCGATAGCTTGCCTAGCTCGGCAGGGATTGTATCTGTCAACTGATTGTTCTGGAGGGCAATGAAGGTCAGCTTTTCTAGGTTGCCCAACTCTGATGGAATTTTTCCCGTCAGTTGATTGTCATTGAGTGCAAGACCCGTTAGGTTGTTCAAGTTGCCAAGTGTTGCAGGGATAGTCCCTGTTAGCTGGTTGTCGCCCAGACGCAGTTCATTTAGATTCGGCAGATCCCCTAACGTATCGGGAATATTACCCGTTAATTGATTTTGATTCAGACGCAACTCTATCAAGGATGGCAATGCGTTAAAATTGCTTGGTATTGCCCCTGTAATCTGATTTCCGTATAAAATAAGTGTGCGCAGATTGGGTACACCGAGAAAGCCGCCAAGCATTTGACCTTTCAAATTGTTGATAGGCAGTTCGATGCCCACAACTGTCTGTGAGAATGGTGAATCCCCACTCGCAAAATCACAGATGACACCAAACCAATTGCAGGATGTGTTACTAATCAGCCAGTTGTTTCTATTAATCCAGTTAAATCCACCCAAATCGTTATAGAGTGCAACCAATACACGGCACTCATTGCGCGAAATGTCGCTCACCTGATTGCAGTCATATACAACGGGCAGAATCGTCACAAATTCAGCCTGTATCCATAGGACATCGTTGCCCGTATCAATGGGTGTATTGTCAACGTCCTCAATACAACAAATGCGATACCATTCATTGTCCTCGCTGATGTCGATGATTTGGACTTGCGCGCCATCATTGAGTGTTAGATGAATCGTGCTATCCAAACTAGGACCACTCAGAACTTTAAGGCCGCTAGGTGAATTCACACGGCCATATGTTGTTACTTGAGATGGTGCGATACGATTCTGTTCGAGTGCAGGCTGATCTGAAATCACCTCCCCCAAACTTACCTGCGGTTCCAGCAGGAAGCTACCAACGGTGAGAAATCCGCCTATGAGTAAGGTGAAAATAATGGTAGATGGTTTTAAACGATTCTGTAGATGTTTTGTTGGGTTCATGTGCCGATGTATTCCTCTTTGAATTTGTTTTAACGTAGAACCGAGAAAATAATTGGAAGCATACAACAACGGATTGAGGAAAGTAACGGATTTTTGCTTCCACGCTCAATAAAAAATTCGTTCCCAGCCTAAATCCATTGTTGTCTGTTTTTTTTCAGCAATGGCTAGCTCTACAAAGGTTGCTTGGGCCTCATTCAAATACGCTTCAGCCTGTTGATAGGCATCTGGTACATTCATCAAAACTTCGCCCAACAGACGCTTTGTCAACGCTGCCTCATACATATCATCTTCAACACGGATCAGGCTATGATGAAGCGCGTCCAATGCGGCTGAATAATCTTTTTGTGTCTGAAAGATGGCAGCTTGAACACGTAAATTTTTCCCATGCTCGATTTTCATCCGCATAGACGATGACAACGCCAGTGCTTTATTTAGCTCTGATTGTGCTTTCTCCAATTGACCTTCAAGCAGATACGTTTGGGATTTAAGACGATACAACTCTGGCAAGTTAACAGTTGCGTCAATCGCATGGGCAAGTTGTTCGGCCTCCGCTAGTTGCACTTGGGCATGGTCTATATGTTTCTTTTGTAGATACGTCATGGCAATATTTAACAGACCTGCCAGTTGATAAAAATACAGATGATTCTTTTTGGCAATTGACTCGCTTTGGGTAAAGAGTGTGAGAGCCTCATCATGATGACCTTGATACAATTTGATCATCCCGATATTGAGCATAAACATGGCTTGGTGATGTACATGACCCAAATCAGATGCTGTTTTTAGCCCTTCTTGCCATCGGGCAACTGCTTTGTTCCATTGACCTGTTGCTTGCGTTGATAATCCTAAATTGTTGAGAATGGTCATTTTACGAAACGGATTATACAAGCTATCCGCCATAAACAGGGCACCAGCCATCACCTGTGCCTGTTCGATTAATTTGCCTTGATAGAATAATAGGTGTGCTTGTAAAATTGTGTGATCTAAGCGTAGTGCGCTTGATCTATGTCCGATATACCGTTCTGTTTCCTGAACAATCTCCGCCGCCGCTTCAAATTTTCCTGTTTCAGTTAAAATACGACCATAGGCAAGCATGAGCTCTGCTTTTAAAGGCCATACCTGCTCTCCCAGTGCATCTAGGCCACGCTCACAACAGGCAATGGCTTCTTGCTGTTGCCCACCATGATGCAACCGATTCGCTAAATATAAGCATGTTTCTGCTTCATAGAGCTGGATTTCCTCTGAGGGTGGTAATTGCTGCAAGATATCAAGGGCGTTTTGCAAGAGGGCTGTTGATGATGTCAGATCATCCTGTGGTGCAAAGCGGCCTAAAGCAATATACATGCGCGCTTTGGTTTCAGGGGCCAACTTATATTGAATCAGGTCGGTCAACAGGTCAAGTAATGGATTTTTTAGACCACGATTGACCAACATCATACTATGTTCACGGTTGACCAGCAACTCGGCGGCAACATCATATTTTTGTCCGCGAAAATAGTGTTTGGCGGCTTGGAAGATATTCTCTTCCTCATATTCATAATACTCTGCCGCACGTAGATGCATTTCGCGTCGCTGACGACGGCTGGGCTGTTCATAGTAAAAACGACGCATGATAGCGTGGTGGTTGTAGCGATCTTCAAGGTAGTCTCGCTGTTCGTAACGGTACAAATCCTGTGCCGCCATGTTTACCACATCCAGTTCTTGATAGCGCTCGCGCCAAATCAAAAAACGGTCACACATGGCATAGAGGACACGACGTAAGTTGGTCTGGTCGATAAGCACTTCAATCGCATCACGTGTGCTTGCTATCCCCAGCACTGCCAGTCCACTCTGAATCTTGCGCTCCAAATCATTGAGTGAATTATCCCATTCGTGCAATAGGTAGTGTTCAATCGTCCTTGCATTGGGCAATCGGCGGATAAATTGCTCTGGGTCACGCACACGTTTGAGGGTATCAATAGCGATTGTTAGTAGTTGCGCATTGCCCTGTGTTGTATCATAGAGATGCTCAAACAAATCATCACCGAGTTCAACCTCGCGTTTGTCCAAAAGGGTCTGAACATCAGACGGGTTCAATCCTTTCAAGGGTTTAAATGCTTGTCGGAAGTGGATAAAATTGGGGACAAGGCGCGTAATCAACATCGCGGCAATCTCACCCTCTGTCACCAAATCGTATAGCCGTTCGACAAATAGCTGTAAGTCCGCATCATCCTGTACATTGTCATAGAGATAGTGAAAATTATCCAGGCAAAGTAAATAATTTTTGCCTTTCAGATATTGAAATAAGTAGTTGATGAGGATTTCAGCCGGAGGCAACTGTGCATTTGACTGTTGTGTACTCTGGAGCATTAACCAGATTTCCGGTTGCCCATTCCATGATAGAAAGCCCGCTAGTTGCCAGATAAGTGCATAGACATCCTCTCCCTGATGAAAGGTGTGCCAAAAAACTTTTTCGGGTTGATAGGTTGGCATCACGCCATCTTGGGAATAGGCAATCAGTCGTTTGACCAACGTCGCTGCCAACATTGTTTTGCCAACACCCGCCATTCCTGCAATCACAGCAAAATTTGTTTCCGCCATTCTCGATTCATAAAAGCCTAACTCCTGGATACGCCCAATAAATCCGTCTGTCGATGGCGGCGTTGTTGGCTCTGGTGGCGGTGGTATATCTAGTGCGGTTTGCGTTTCTTCATCCTCAACCAGTTCAAAGAGTTGCCCATCCTTGGCACGCAGAAAAAGGACAGGGACACCCCAATCCAATTCCGCCCCATCCACATCCATGAACATACCCCGTCGTGCCTCAGAGATAGCAGCTTCGGTCGAGTAACCTAGCGCAATGCTACGATAGAATTCACGCGCAAAGACTAGTGAGGCACTGTCGGCAATGGGGTATTGCATGGCAACGACGGCTGGCACACGACGCTGTAAGAGACGCGGGGCTAACCCCACCAGTGGTTGACTGGATGAGAGTGTCGCTGTCTGACAGGCATTGAGAACCACCAGACGTGTCTCATCGGCACTGGTGAAGAAATTGCGAAAGGTACGCTCATCTACAGGGTGTGCGTGGTCATCTTCATCTTCCAGCACAACATAGGCCGTGTCATCCTCAAATAGGCCGTGCCCCACAAAGTGAAACACATGGGGTGCAAAGCTGCGGATAGCGTGGTTGATCTTGCTGATGATGGCATGTTCCAGAATTTGAATTTCCACCCGTCCTTGGTCAACCCACTCTTGCAACGCATCCTCAATCAGCTCTTTCTCCTGCTCAAAATTGAGCTGATGCAAGTCTACGGGGTTGGAGACGACGACGAGAATACGCAGCGGCGGAGAAATCTGGGCGGCCTTGGCTCGGTGTGATACACGCATGGAAACATAGCGCACCAAAGCGGTATCGCTGGCGGTTGCCAAAAACAGTTCTTCTTCGGGGTCATAGAGATATTCCCAAGGTAGAGCCGCCAATTCAGGTGCTTTGATATTGAGCCGGATACGCAGCCGTTTTTCCTGTGCGCGCACAATGTTGAGGCTGGCATAGTAGAGCTTGCCAATGTCGCCAACAAAAAGTTCCTCAAAAAGAAATGTACCAAATTCGGTGAGAAACGTTGCATCCGTGTCTCGCTCTGCCAATGCCGCCAACATGTCTTCCACCTCATAGTTGGTCGGGTCAAGCGTCATGATCTCGGTCGCTTCTCCGGCTGGTGACTCGACAACGGTGATGGTGTATTCTCCGATTGTGTCATTACCGCTGCCAATCAGCAATTCAAAGTCCTCATAGATGGATTCATTATGGGTACAGACATTTTTTGCTCTTGTTAACTGTGTTGATTTTTGATTCATTTAAGCAGTATATCAGTTTCTGATGATTATTTCATCCATAGAATAACGCAATTAACAAAAGAAGGACAAACATGATCTGAATATATTCAGATCATGTTTGTCCTTCTTCTCTTCCGCTTTCACTTCGTTGTGTCACTCATGTCCTGTTGAGATGAACGATAGTTAGGGATATTTTTACAGTCATCAGTCTATTGAATCACCAACTCGAAATTGCTCATCAAAACTGACCTCCCGAAGGTCCAGCGGATGAACCGACAAACCTCAAAACCGATTACCGAGCAATAAACGGCAAAAACACAGGCGGAGCAGATGGTGTCGGTGTCGGCTCAAGTATGCCCGCTTCTGTGTCCGGTATCACCAATACAAAGGTCCCAGCTAAGTCAATTTTTGTAACCACATTATTCTGCACTGTATCTATGCTGGTGGTTAATGCCCCCCAAGCCTCTTTGAAGCTAGGCTTATGATAGACCACTATCGTATCTTCTGCCGCCCCTTCGGGAACTTGATCCTGAAAATATTGAATCTCCAAGAGGCTCTGGTTTGGGGCCGCTGCCCCTGCAAACTGCACCAAACGATAGGGTTGCCCAACGACAGTGCCGGGTGGCGGTTTCGGCCACACGGGTTCGGTTTGAATTGAGTAGTAATACGGGGTCGATTGTCTTGCCATCCCACCGATATCGCCATGATAGGTCACTTGCCCATCGCTTGAGATCACAGGGGCATACCCACCACCATCACTACTGATATAGCCTTCGAACCCACGCCGCCAAGAATAGGCGACAATGACCTCACGTCGTGGTTCGTCTTCATTTACCCAGACATGAACATGCCCGGCAACCGATGGTGTAGCGAGATCAAATCGAGTATTGTATTCCCCATCCACACCGCCCGACAAGTCATCAACGTCGGTGGCGGGGCCATTCTCTGGATAAAGACGGGCTTGTAAATGTAGGTCCTCGGGCATATTTTCGGCCACTACATAGATGCCCAAATCCCCGCGAGGGGTCACGGTGAGGTGAGGCAACCATTCCGGATCGACGAAAACCGTTTCTAACGTCGTCTTTTGGGAATCGGCGACACCACATGATTTGATTGACTGTATCAGGTCCAAAACACAAATCCGATTCCCCGCTCGGACACCCCGTGCCAGCACCTCGATCAGGCTCCCATTGTCTTTGGGGATCCCCAAGTCCACAAGGGACACAGCTTCAAAGAGGACAGCGCGTGTCGTATCTTTGGGTGCATAGTGGTCCTCGCTGTCGATATCGGTTTGGTCCAAGGAGAAGGTCTGTATCAGCAATGGATCCCGCAGCGTATCATCTAGCATGTCACTGGAGAATGGAGACGGGGGTGCATCCATGATCTCGATTTGGGTCACGGGAAGCACAAGGCTCTTGGGTCCAGCATTCAGGGACGCATAGGGCGTTGTCGGCTGATGGAGGAAGGGATAAAATGTTTGAAGGGTTTCCCAATCCGAACGCCCCGTATGCACATGCGAGAAGGTTGATTCGCAGCCCTGTAGCCATTCTTGTGTGGGGTGAAACTCCTGCATCTCATCGGTGTATGGATTGTGCATAACCCCCGGACAGTCATCATTATCAATCGGAATCACCTTAAGCGATGCCGGGTCTGTGGGGTCCCCCTCAAGCCCCTTGTAGTTCTCATCCAAGAAGAGCAGATAGTGTCCGAGTTCATGGACCAGAACCGAAGACCAATCCTCAGCCGCTTCAATCTGGTCGCCAAATCGACGCCAAATCGACCCCATGCGTATCTGTCCGGGTTGGTAGCGCATGGCAACAACATCGGTGATTGCATAGCGGTCACTAAAACCAGGGTCATCAAGTCCGGTATTGACAATCCCGCCTATATGGGCATTGGGGCGCATCCGGTTAGAGGCATAGACACGAATATCGGCGTCATTCCACTGTTCACGATTTTGATAGACTTTGATATGGCCGAATGCCACTTGACCATTGGTAGCATCATAGAGAATATGGGATGTATGGAGCAGATTGTCACGCAATTGCGCAAGAAAATTGCCATCCTTGCTTGCATCCCACTGGACAGAGACATCAAGGTTGAGCAGCATCAAAGGGTTGGTTCCCACCGGGTTCACCACAGAACTCTGCGGCTCGCTTGGTGTCAAACTGCTCATATAATCGCTGTTGCCAGATAATCTGGGGACAACAATTTGTTGTGTTCCAGCTTCACCGACCACATGTCCCTGTAGATGAGTTTGGGTTGCCTGCCCGTTGCTATAGGTCAATGTATAGAAAGATGTCGTGGTGACTGGATATAGCACAACAATTTGGTCGCCATTTTCAACTGTAAATTCTTGTGAGAGATCATCGCCAAGTGCAAACACTTCGGTGGCCGAGACGCCGGAGGCCACGGTACAATCATGCATGGGTTGGCATTGGCCTGCGTCGTTGACTAGATGAAGACGGGTAATTTCATCTGGTTTGAGGACACGGTCATAGATCATCATCTCATCGACATATCCATCTAACAACGCCCCTTCGGCCAATCCATTGCCGATATGCAAAGGGAAACTATTGTCTAAGGACGCTTGTTTATCTGTTGGGTCAAAGCCATTGGTATAGACGCCGTCCAAATACCAACGGCCCCCACCCGTCGGGTTATCACGGTCCACCGTCACAGCCACAAGATGCCACTCCTCCGGGGTGAGTGGTTCCGAAGAACTGTGGATCGACTGTCCTCCCCCTGTGCCATCTCGAATCTGTAATGTCGGTGCATTCAAATCATTTAAAAACAGCGTGTAACCAACATCCTGAGTTGGGTCAACTTTATCGAGGATGACCGGATTCTTGTTCTCGCCATAGATAAAAATCCAAAATGCAATCGAAAAGTCGCTACGTCCTAAATCGAGTTGGGCATGGTCTGCAACCTCGATATAGGTATTGCCATCAAAGAATGCTGCATTGTTCACGACACCGAGACCCACTTCGATGTTGTTCATACCAACACCGAGATTGTCTGCATGGATAGCATTGGCAAACGTCGCCACACCACCTGTATCCACAACCTCATCCAGCGGCCACCATGCCCGCATCCCTGGAAATGCTTGAATACACCCTTCACAAGCAACGGCATCTGTGGTGGCTGCTGGGAGTCGATAGACCTGTGCAGAATCAATGGGCATACAATTATGCTGCATCGTCTCAGCCTGGGTACACAAATCAAGGGTTGAAGGAGGTGCAAGGCTCTCTAGATCACTTAGCTGATCATCATGGGCCAGCGTATAGCTATGGACAGCGACATAATAATGGGTATTGGGGGTTAGCCCTGAAATCTCATGACTGCTGTCTCCTTTGCTTTCCGTTGTCCCCATCAACTCATATCCTTGCTCAGGATCACGGCTAAGATAGATAGTGTAATATCCCTGATCCTCACGATAGGCAATCGGTGTCCACGCCACGGTGATGGAGGTCTTATGCTCTTCAACCACCCGCACATTGGTGGGTGGAATGGTCTGTGTTTCGTAATGACTGAACGCCTCGATAGTTGCTAAAAATTCGACAAACTCATCATCACTTGTCATGACTGATAGCCGGTTATAACCATAATCTAATGTAACGAGTTGCGTCATATTCATCAGTGAGCGTGGTAAATACCCATAGAATTGGTTATTTGCTAGGTCTAAGGAGGCCAATGTTGTTATATCGGCAATCTCGTCGGGGATTGTACCTGTCAGAAAATTACCATTGACACCAAGCCTCTGCAAGCTTTCTAATGCCCCGATGGTGCTAGGCAACGTACTTTTGAGTTGGTTACGGGCAAGCGATAAGATTTGCAGGTTTAACAGTGTTTGTAGCTGTGAGGGAAATTCTCCAACGAGGTTGTTGTCATCGAGGTTGATGGCTAAGATGCTTTGTGCTGTCGTGCGCTGGGCGTGCTTTTGGGTCTGATTTTCGATTTCAATACAAATAATCCCAAACCACTGACATGGGAAAAGAGTGGTTAACCATCCACTGTTATCATGCCAGTTCGCACCGTCTGTTTGATCATAGAGCGAGATCAGCGCCTCACATTCTTTAACAGCGATCTCTGTCACATCAGCACAGGCAAAGTCGCCGGGCGCAATCGGTGTACTTGGAGAGGCATTGTCTGATGAGGTGGATGTGGCTGTGGGTCTGGCTGTGTGTATGATTGTGGGTGTCATGGTTGGCGGGTCCTGAGAAATCGAAGGCGTGGCCGTCGGTGTATCCGTCTCCATGATTGGGACAATAGGACTTGAGACGGGTGTCGCAGTTGAAACCACTGTCAAACTAGGCGTATCTGTTGGCGTCGAAGATAGCGTAGATGCCACCATTGGTGTCGGAGTGGATGTCGCAGCCGGAGTGGATGTCGCAGTCGGAGTGGATGTCGCAGTCGGAGTGGATGTCGATGTTGGAGTCGATGTAAATGTTGATGTTGAGGTCGAAGTTTGGGTTGATGTCGCGACTCCCTGCGGCGTTGGAGTGACAGTCGAAGTCGCAGTTTGTGTGGTGGTCGGTGTCGCCGTTGAGGTATTTGTTGATGTAGCCGTTGGCGTGGATGTTGATGTCGGATTCGCAACAAACCCAAGCGTCAACGTGGGTGTTGGCGTGGGGGTAACCGTTGCATTGCCCACAACCCCAAGGGTCGGTGTTGAGGTTAAGGTTGGGTTTTTACTCGTCGTAGACGTTGGGGTTGAAGTCGGATTTTTGTTGGAGCTAAATGTCGATGTTGGGGTCGGTGTAATTGTGGGATTGGCCACAAACCCAAGCGTTGCTGTTGCTGTATGTACCAACTGAAATACACTCGTTGGTGTTGGCGTTGCGCGCTGATATGGCTCTAGATTAGTTGCTTGATTGACATCATCTTGATGCATCTTGTGTAGGTTGGCCTGGGCGTGAGCGATGTCAACCCCTGTTGAGAAGGGTCGGTTGTACAGATATGTACCCAAAAGAACGGTTAACAGCAGAACAATCAAAAATCGAGTATATGTTTTCATGGTTCGTTTTTCCTTCAGGAATCAATGTTCAGGCTCTTCGGGAATTTATGAGATTGACAACCGTAGGTCATCGCTATTAACGTGACAATTCTGGTATAACCCAGCGTGTCACGCTAATAGCGATGACCTACGATACTATGTGCTGTCAACTCATGAATTCCTACTGAACCAATTTTTTAATGATAGCAAAACTAGAACGATATAATCATCTTATCGCACGATAGATAATTTTTCAAATATTGTTTCAGCCTCCAATAAATAGCGTTCCGCTTGTTGCTGGGTCGTCATCTCCGTACCCATATCCAAATCGGGCGCAACCGTCAAACATTGCCCCAACGCATAGAGGGTCAATGCCGTCTCATAGACATCATCTTTGACACGCATCAGACTACCCTGAAATGCATCGAGTGCCGCAGCGTACTCTCCTTGCTGTTGGTAAAGCAATCCTTGGATCCGGAGACTCTTTCCCTTTTCCAATTTCATACGCATGGATTGGGCTAGGTCTAGAGATTGGGCTAAATTCGCTTGGGCTTGGTCAAGTTCGCCGTGTGCCAAGTTGAGTTCTGCCTTGAGGCGATATAATTCTGGCAATTTAATTTTAGCATCAATCGTCATTGCTATTATTTCCGCTTCATTGAGGTGGTCTTCAGTCTGAATATAATTTTCTTGTTGGAGGTGAAGTGTACTCAAATTCAGAATGATATCTAGTTGGTATAAGTAAAAATTATTTTGTTCAGCAAGAATACGGCTTTCTGTAAATAATTGTAATGCTTCAGT
>JBCCFC010000055.1:0-21200 GCA_039029935.1 Chloroflexota bacterium | reverse complement strand
CGTCGTCCTGTCCCCTGCTCGCCATAGATAGAGACTGGGCACTTTGTGTATACAGCGGCGGCGGCTTGCTCTAGTGGCGTTAGCAAGACAAGCGATGTACCAATGAAGTCATCAAAGCCACCTGCATATCCTGTTCTTATTGGTTGTGTAGTGCTTGGCTGTGCATCAGGCTGATCCACGGATTTGACGATGGCATCATGTACTTTGGTGAGGACTGTCTCCAAATCAAATGGCTTGCGGATGTAGTCAGTTGCCCCAATTTTGAGGGCTTCGATAGCTGTGGGTACAGTGGCATAGGCTGTCATCAAAATCATAGGGACACCGGCAGAGCGTTGACGCAGTGTTCGCAACACCGACAGCCCATCTTGCCCCGGCATCTTCAGGTCGAGCAACACCAAGTCAACAGCATTGCGCGCAAACGCCAATAGTCCGCTCTGACCATCTTCCGCAGTCACCACATCATAGCCAGCTTTTTCCAATGCCTGTTCCAAGACCCAGCGCATGTTGCGCTCGTCGTCAATGACCAAAATTGTGCTTGCCATTATGCCTGCTTACTCACCGCATGGTCCTCAAAAGCGATTTCACGCATTGATTTGTAATCGAGTGGTTGTGGTAACGGGCCAATTGAGGCAAATGTATCATCAAGAGTCAGTGTAACTGGTTGCAAACCACCCATATGGTTTAATTTTGACTCGTCTGTCTGATAGTGCGGGACTTGAATAAATGCTTGCAGAATACGGTAAATGATTTCAACATATGCATCTGGTAAATAGTCAATTTCAACCTTTAAACGTTCTTTAGTAATATCCATGTGTCCTCCATCACAATTTAAAATGTACATTTAATTTTTAATCATGGTCACAGAAAAAATCTGTACGAATTCTCAAATTATACCACTATACCGAGAGTTCAACTGTAAATTCAGCACCTTGACCCTCTACTGATGTAGTCCACATACGCCCTTCGTGATCATCCACAATGCGCTGCGCCACACTCAAGCCCAGCCCAGTCCCTTTGTCTTTGGTTGTGTAAAAAGGATCGAAGATTTGCGTGTGCTGTTCAATTGGAATGCCAGGACCATTGTCTTTGACGATGAACTGTAGCTTAGTTGAATTACCCTCGTTGGGCATAGATGCGCAGAGCCGAATCAGTGGTTGGACAGTGCCAGCTTGCTCAAATGCTTGGATAGCGTTGATGCACAAATTGATCAAGACCTGCTCAATCAGCATTGGGTCGAGGTTTGCTCTTTTATCCTTGGCTTCATTGGGTGTATATTCCACAACAAAGCCAATTTCATGGGCGTCGACCAAGGGTTGCAAACGCAGCTGCACAGATTCGACCAGCGCGCCAATCATCACAGGTTCCAAGGAAGGGGAGCGACTATCCGCATAGTTGAGTAACTGTTGGACCAGAGACTCAATGCGCTCTGTCTCCTCTTGAATAACTGTGGCATACATATCTGTGTCACTGTTGGTTGCGGCGTCATTTTGTCCAATCAGTTGACCTGTCGCACGGATAATCCCAATCGGGTTGCGGATTTCATGTGCCAGCCCGCCTGCCAGCGTCCCCAATGCACTCAGCCGTTCAGCCCGTCGCAACTCGGCACCCTGCGTTTCCAGTTGATGCAACGACTGTGCGAGTTGACTGCGGGTCTGGCGGAGACGGTCAACGGTTATGCCTGTGATGTAGGCGAGGCAGGTAAAGATGAGGATGACCAGCAGATCGTTGATAAAGTCCTCATGGTTGTGTACCCACAGTTGAGGCACATCAGGATGTATAAAGTCGAGCGCATCGGGTGAAAAGAGTAGTGGCAGCACAAGATAGGGAATGAACAGCAGCCCAGCGACAACGGCAGTGATTAGCCCACCAATGCTGCCAAACTGCAAGGCGGCGTAGGTGACGGGCAAAAAATAGAGGTAGCGCGAGATGTCATGCAACTCGTTCAGCCCAGGCTGTGTGGTATGGTGTAGACAGGTGGTCAGGATGAGCCATGCTGAGATTGCCAGAATGGGTCGCCAGTGTTCTCGCATGATGATTAGCCCTGTCACAAAGCCTGCAAAGATCATTGGTGTCATGGGGATATTGTGCCACTGTTTGCACCCAAACGTCAACTGTTTCCATTGAATTCATGGAGACTGGATCAAATCCTACACCCCAACCCTACAAACCACCCCAAACTGCACCATATGATCCACTTACACTACGCGATTTCATCATTTTTCCAATTTTCTTGATTTCATCACAAAAAACAGATACCGTATATCCCATGACAAACCGCATCATCCGCATAGTCATGCGTCATTGGCTGGACATTGTTTTAGTTCCATTGTTGATCTTTGTGCTGCTGCCATTCGCCGCGCCTGTTGCCATGCATTGGGGCTGGACGGGCGTGGGCAAGGCCATCTATCTGTTCTATTCACCCTTCTGCCATCAGTTGCCAGAACGCAGTTGGTTTTTCTTTGGCGAGAAACTGACCTATACAGTGGAGGAGATTTTTGCGGTCTATCCATACACCGATGGTTGGCGGTTGCGCTGGTTTATTGGGACCGAGACGATGGGCTGGAAGGTGGCGTGGAGTGACCGCATGATCAGTTTTTATACAATGACGCCGATATTGATGTTGGTCTATCGGGTGTTGGTTCGATATTGTGCACCATATCAGGGCGGTTTTTTGTGTTGACACTGCTGCCGATGGCATTGGATGGCGGGACGCATTTGGTCAACGATGTTTCGACGACGTTGGGTGGATGGGCGTTCCGTGACCAGAATGCATGGCTGGCGTGGTTGACGGGCAATGCCTTTCCCGATTTTTATGCAGGGCATCATTTTGGCACATTCAACTGGTGGATGCGGTTATTGACGGGATTATTGGCAGCGTGGGGATTGGCATTTTGGTCATTCCCTTGGATTGACAGGTGGATGCAAGCAGAGGAGAAACGACAAATTGAATTTATTGAACAGACCGCCCAATAACAGCGGTTCTACACAAACACAGCAGTGGCTCTTTCTGGGCATGGTGGTGGCAATCTTTGTGCTGTTGACATGGCCGATCTGGGACTGGCTGTGGCGTGAGTGGATGTCGAATGAATATTACAGTCATGGCATCCTCATCGTGCCTATCTCCCTTTATCTGATCTGGCGACGCTTTCAGAACCAATCTCAGGACAAGAGCGTGGCCGCAGATGAGCAATCACACGATCCTCTGTCGGGCGGGATGATGGGCATCTTCCTGCTGGTGGCATCGCTGGTTCTCTACCTCTATTGGTACAACGACAAAGCCTATTATCTGGCAGCGTTTGCCGCCATCGGTATGGTCACGGGGCTGGTCTGGGTGCTGGGTGGACCACGGTGGTTGATGCATTTTGCCTTCCCCATCGGCTATCTGCTGCTCATGGTTCCCCTGCCCTTTATCGAACGTGTCACATTGCCATTGGCGTTGTTTACGGGCGTCTGCTCGACTGCACTCGTCAAACTCTTGGGCATTGAACTCACGGTCATCGGCAATGCTGTGAAATTGCCCAATGCGGATTTGCTCATCGGCGCACAGTGCAGCGGGGTCAACTCGATGATGGCACTGATTGCGTTGCTGACATTGGGGGCCTATGTCCTCAAAGGGCCACTTTGGGGACGATTGGCACTGGTGTTATCGGCTGTGCCGCTGGCGATGATTGGCAATATTATACGCGTGTCTAATCTAATCGTTGTCGCACGCTATTGGGGTGCAGACGCCGCCTTTACCTTTTATCATGACTATTCGGGCATCGTCTTTTTTGTACTCATACTGTTGTTATTGTTGCCGCTCACAAAAATGCTGCGATGTACCACACTGCGCTTAGAGGTGCTGTAGCATGGTGCACCAACCATCGCAACGTTATTGGGAGATTGACACGCTACGGGGTATCGCCATCGTCATGATGGTGGTCTATCACCTGCTGTGGGATTTGCTGCTTTTTAATCTGGTCACGGATATCACATTGCAGGCAGGGTTTTGGAAATATTTTCAGCGCACAACGGCATCGCTCTTTATCATTCTGGTCGGTGTCTCGCTTGCCGTCAGCTGCAAAAAACGAACGCCTTCCTTTCGCAAGCTATCGGAGCGAGGGTTCAAGATCGTTGGCTGGGGATTGGTCATCTCCGCAATTGTCTGGTTTGCCAATATCGGCAGAATCGACTTTGGGGTGCTGCATCTTATCGGTTTTTCCATCATCGCAGCCTATCCCTTTTTGCGCTATCGCTGGCTCAACATCGGGCTGTGGGCAGGATTCAATCTCCTTGGCTTTGTCCTCCAGCAAAATGCGCTTCACATCCCGCTCTCATGGCCGCCGTTGACATGGCTGTTGCTGGCCTTGGGCATCGAGCCGCCGACTGGATTCTATCTCGACTATTTCCCGTTCATCCCTTGGTTTGGCGTCGTCTTATTGGGCATCAGTGTAGGCAATTTACTCTATGCGGATGGCCGAGTTCCTGCCTTGTTGCGTCGGCATCCATCATGGGCAATGCCAACAGTGGGGCTGCAATGGTTGGGACAGCATTCGTTGGTCATCTATCTCGTGCATCAACCCATTTTGTTTGGTGCATTGTGGGCTTTGTATGGGTAGAATTTGCCCCGACGTTTGAGCGAAAACCTTCGGGAGATGACGATATATGCTCTGGATAGACAATCTGTTTTTCGTCACCTCCCGAAGGTTGACTATACGTGTTGGATATAGAGGAGAGACACCATATGATTTTTAACATTGCATATCTAATTCTCATCACGGCCATGATACTCTGTGCCTTTGGCATGGTGGCCGGGTTTTGGGGTGGACAACGGCGGATTCTGTCGCTGATTGAAAGCAGTTTCAATGCCATCTATGCGGTAGCTGTGTTGACGCTGATAGCGACGATTATTCTTTGGTATGGGCTGCTCAATGATCACTTTGAGGTCAGCTACGTGTGGAATCAATCGGAGCGCGCCTTGCCCAATTTCTACAAATTTACTTCCTTGTGGGGTGGGCAGGCAGGCAGCCTGCTTTTCTGGCTGCTGTTGTTGAGCGGCTATAGCGTGGCCGTTGCCATCGCCTTTCGCCACAAGATGCGCGCCCTGATGCCCTATGTCAACGCGGTCCTGCTTGGCACAAGCCTCTTCTTCTTTATCATGTTGGTCTTTGCCGCCAATCCCTTTGAGATGTATGAATTTTATCCACAGGATGGGCGTGGCTTGAACCCATTGCTGCAAAACTACTGGATGATCATCCATCCGGTCATGCTCTATCTGGGCTATGTCGGGCTGGCCGTTCCCTTTGGTTTTGCCATCGCTGCATTGATCAGCAAACAGGTGGGTAACCAATGGGTACGTGTGGTGCGCCGCTGGACGCTCGTACCTTGGGTCTTTCTCTCCACAGGCATTCTGATGGGGAGTCAGTGGGCCTATATGGAATTGGGCTGGGGTGGCTATTGGGCATGGGACCCGGTAGAGAATGCCAGCTTTTTGCCTTGGCTGACGGCGACGGCATTTCTACACAGCATCCTCATTCAAGAACGACGGGGGACGCTTAAAGTGTGGAACGTGGTGCTGATCAGTGCGACCTACTTTTTGGTCATTCTTGGTACATTCACCACACGCAGCGGCATTTTAGAGAGCGTCCACAGCTTTGCGCGCAGTGAAGTTGGGGCCTATTTCCTTGTCTTCCTCACACTGATTCTCTTTGGCTTTCTCTGGCTGCTCTTTAAGCGGATGCCTCTTCTACGTGGCGAAAATCAAATCGACTCGATGTCGAGCCGTGAAGCCGCCTTTCTTGCCAACAACTGGCTCTTCACAGGCATTGCCTTTGCCACATTGTGGGGGACATTCTTCCCCATGTTTAGCGAAATCATCACGGGCGAACGCATCAGCGTGGCCGCACCTTGGTTCAACAAAGTCAATGGACCGCTCTTTCTCATGCTGCTTATACTCATGGGGATTGGGCCGCTCTTGGGGTGGCGACGCACCAGCCCAAAACGCTTTATCCAACAATTTCGTTGGCCGTTATTCGTGTCCATCATCTTTGCCGCCATTTTCAGCTATTTCAGCCCACGTCCCTTTCCCGTTGCCGGGTTGACCGCCAGTGTCTTTGTCGCTGCCTCGATCATTCAAGAATTTGCCACAGGCATCAAGGCGCGCCGCACCGCCACAGGTGAAAACCCACTGGTGGCATTGGGCAATCTGGTCCAACGCAATGGACAACGATATGGCGGCTATATTGTTCACTTTGGCATCGTCCTCATGGGCATCGCCATCATCGGCAACGAGTTTTATGTACAGACAACCAATGTCACGCTGGCCGTCAATGAGCATGTCGAGATTGGTGGCTATCGGCTTACCTACACCGGATTGACCGTGCAGCGTAAATCCAATCTCCAGCAGGTCCGCACAACGCTGGATGTGGCCGAGTTACGGACACCGGAGCCGCGTCTATTGGGTGCTGTGCGTCCCCGTCGCAATCTCTATGACAAGGCTCCGGATGCACCGACCAGCGAGGTTGGGTTAAAGATGCGCTTGACCGAAGATGTCTATGTGGTCCTCAACGGTTGGGAGGATGGGGGCAAGACGGCGACCTTCAGTATCTACATCAACCCGTTGACGCTGTGGCTGTGGGTCGGTGGCTTGGTGCTGATTTTTGGCACAGTCGTCTGTATGTGGCCGACAGGGACTCGGCAAAGTGTGCGTCAACAGGCGATGGCACGACCTCGGCAGGGTTTGCAGCGGCAAGCATCGGTATAAAGTCATATAAACACCGCTGATATGGGGGAACGCTGATTTGTTGATCGGTGGTGATGAAACTGTTTGAAAAGGGATTTGAATACATGTCAAAAATTATTGCGGTTCTTGCTCTAGGGATTGCAGGAGCCATCCATATCTATATCTCACCTTCACATTTTGCACATGCACCCGCACATGGTATCTTTTTTGCGGTATCGGGCATTTTACAGGTCAGTTGGGCGTTGATACTGTTGATCCGCTCAACTCGTTTTACCTATTTCGTCGGCTTTGGGCTGAGTGGGGGCTTGATTATACTGTGGTTGTTCACCCAAATCTGGACACCGCCTTTTGCCAGTGCAGCCGAGCCTGTCGATGTGTGGATGATATCGAGTAAAGTGCTTGAACTGGTTGCCGCAGTCGCACTGTACCTGCGTGCAAAAGTGAGTACACACGAGGGGATGTCCCACCCATCCGCAGGTGGTATTGGCGATGCAATTGTGGCTTCGCTGGTGGCAGGTGCATTGTTTTATGGGGCGGGCTATGTGGCCGAACCGATGTTACCGATGTTGAATCACATGGCCGATGATGGGCATCATGAGGAGATGGGTGATGGTCATGGCAATGATGCACATGAAGATGATGGACACGGCCATGATTGATGAAGCAAATAAATTAGGCTATTTGAGCTTTTGAGGTAAGACCTTCGGGAGGTGTCCACAGAAATTTGGGTACGTCCTAGAAATTGATGGACACCTCCCGAAGGTCTGGGTTCGCACACGACTAGACCTCAAATAGCCATGATAACATATGTCAGAAGGAGAGAATATATATGTTACAGAAGAGCATGAGTTTGATTTTTATTCTGTTGATTTTTGGCTTGGTGGCGTGTGTCACACCACCTCAACCAGCACAAGAGACTGAGGTCGAACAGGCCGAACAGACCGAACAGGTTGAACAAGCTGAGGAAGACCCACTGGCGCAGGGCAAGCGCATCTACGACGAAAACTGCGCCTCCTGTCATGGGTTTGACGGTGAGGGGCAACCCAACTGGCGTGTCCCTAACGATAAGGGCGTCTATCCCGCACCACCGCATGACAATAGCGGACATACGTGGCATCATCCTGATGCGCTGCTGCTCCAAATCGTTGCCCAAGGAGGCTCATTGCCTACCACAGGGATGCCCGGGTTTGCGGATAAACTGACCGAGGAGGAGATGATACTCTCTCTGGACTATATCAAGACCTTCTGGGGTGAAGAAGAGCGCGCCATCCAAGCAGAACGGTCGCGTTAGATGGGAGGCTAGACGATGGTTCGACAACGATTCAATGACCGTTATCGGGGACGCTTCAGCGGACTTTTATCTGGGTTTGGCGTCATGATGGTCTTCATTCTGTTGGTTCTCTTTGCGACAACTGGGTGTGGCAGTGCCAATGACGCCTCGGCGTTGTCCTTCGCGCCCAAAGGTGCAACCAGTGTTCACAACACGTTTCTGTTGTTTTATACCGACAACTGACTACCTTGAGAGAACATGGCGCCCATCGTGAATGGGCTTGAACGTGAGTTTGACACAAGGGTGGCCTTTCAACGGCTTGATGCCAACACTGACCAAGGCCAATCCTTATTGCGTACCTATGGGTTGCGTGGACATCCAAGCTATGTGGTTGTGGATACCAAGGGAGAAAAGTTGTGGTCAGGGATGGGCGAAATGCCCGAAAGTGTCCTGCGCACACAGGTAGAAAAATATAGCAGGTAATATGCAGACACAATCACAGTTAACATCGCACTGCTGATTTATTTTGGTGTACGCTGGTGGCGTCGCTCTAAGGCCATTCCATAAAAATAATTATCCACACGAATCGTAGGGGCATGAGGTGCGGCGGGTTTAAAAGTCAACTTACTCTGGCAAATACGCCGCCGCACCTCATGCCCCTACCGGGTACTTATTTTGTGGATTCGCCTAAATTAAAATTAAAAACATGAAAAGAGATACAAATATGATACAAAAAATTCGCAGATATATGGTTTATTTATTATTGATGATAGCAGGCCTTGCCATCAGTGCCTGTAACGCGGGCAGTATCCCCGAACCGACTGACAATGAGCAAATTATCGCTGCCGCAGTGGAGGCCACGCTGACCAGTGTTGCGGTTAGCGAGAATGCGCCCAACAGCGAAAGTCCACTGGCAACACCTGTGCCGGATGTTGCCGTTGCCAATGAACCTACGGGGACGCCAGTCGCAGAGCCGTTCACATTGCCTGCCCCACTGCCCAATTGGGTGATGGTGGAAAAGCCGAACGCGCAGAAAGGCAGCGACGATGCGCCTGTGACCATTGTCGAGTATAGCGACTTCCAATGCCCTTGGTGTGGTCGCTTCTTTACCGACATCTTCCCCAATTTTGAGCCACTGATTGAATCAGGCCAAGTGCGCTTTGTCTATAAGCAGTTCCCGGTCTTGGGCGATGCCTCGGTTGTGACTGCGCAATTGACCGAGTGTGCGGGTGAGCAAGGCGATTTCTGGACCATGCACGATTGGCTCTTTAACAACACGAGTGCGTGGAAAACCGCGGGCAGCAATCTGCAAAATGTGCTGCTCGATGCGGGCGAGGAATTGGGCTATGACCGTGAGGCACTGATTAGCTGTAGCCAATCCGAAACCACACGCGGACAGATTGTGGCCGACTATGAGGAAAGCCGCCGTTATAACTTCCGAGGCACACCCAGCTTTGTCGTCAATGGCCGTCCGCTCTATGGCTTTTTGCCTTGGGACCAGTTCCGTCTGATGATTGAATCGACACTGGCCGAAGCAGCAGGCGAAGACCTGCCACCCAATGTCGTTGTCGAGCCGACACCCGATTTGACCTTTGGCGATGAGCCGTTTGCCGTTGCTGGCGATCCAGATGCGCCTGTGGTCATCTATGAATTTAGCGACTACCAATGCCCGTTCTGCCAACGGTTCTACACCGACACCAAGGCCGCGCTGGATGAAGCCTATGTCGAAACGGGCAAGGTCTATTTTGTCTATAAAGATTTCCCCATCGACAACATCCATGCCCAAGCACGAAAAGCGGCGGAGTCTGCCGAATGCGCGGGTGAACAGGACGCCTATTGGCCCATGCACGACCGCATCTATGATGGCAAGACCGAATGGGAAAATCAGGACAACGCGGTTGAGGTCTTCAAAGGCTATGCCACTGAGTTAGCACTTGACCAAGCCGAGTTTGACACCTGTCTCGACAGCGACCGTTATGCTGCCGAAGTGCAAGAAGATTTGGAGGAAGGGCGACGTGTTGGCATCACCGGCACACCGACCTTCTACATCAACGGGCAGCAGTTGGTCGGTGCGCAGCCATTGGCCGTTTTCCAACAGGCAATCGAGGCAGCACTTGAGGCTGCATTTGAATAGAGTTACAAAGCGCAACTCGGATTGAAATCCGAGCCTGATAAGCAAAACCTGATAAATCAGGTTAACGTTGATACTATCTAGTATGCTTCAGCATACTTGGCGTAACAGACACCGAATGAATTCGGTGGTACTCTCTCGCTATTTTGCAGCAACTCTAATAATTTTTTAATAATTCACACGGGGTTTCTTATGCGTTCAATCAGCATTCATCCAGCGTGTCTGGATACCAAAACCATTCTCAAATTGGCGACCATTGCCTGTTTGCTCACGATTTTTACATTGAACAGTATCCTATCTGCACAGGCACAGACAGGCACAGCCCATACCGTCCGCACGGGTGAGAGTCTGTCTGTCATTGCCCAAAGCTATGGGGTAACAGCCAGTGAAGTGGCTGCGGCCAATGGCATCAGCAACTATGATATTGTTAGCGGTTCCACGCATTGGTTCAATCGAACCGTTTTATAGAATGAAAGGATATTACCTATGTCAAAATTGATGGTCATCATAACAATGATGGGTTTGGTGCTGATTGTCAGCGCATGTACACAACCCACAATAAAAATCATACACGAGGGCGATTCAGAGATGGCAGAGACAGGACAAAACGAGACAGGGCAAAATGAGACAGGACAAAGTGACACAGAACCAGATGACAGCCAAGCGTCTTTGTCTTTGGCCGATACCGTAGATGTGCATCAAGTTGAGGCCATCCGTGCGCGTGATGATGTCGTGCTGATTGATGTGCGTGAAAATGGGAGTATGACGAGGCACACATTCCCGGCGTCACATTGATTCCATTGCAGACAGTGCCCAATAATTTACAGGAAATCCCAACCGACAAAACCGTGATTTTGACCTGTCGCAGTGGCAATCGTAGTGGAAAGGCCACTGACTTTTTGCGCCAACAGGGGTACACCAACGTTCACAACATGGCTGGCGGTATCCTCGCGTGGCAACAAGCAGGGTATGCCGTTGAATAGGATCGCGATAGGAGTGAAAATGATGAAAAATTTGTATCTGATTGTGGTTGTGTTGCTGCTCAGTGCATGTGTCATGCCCATACAGGAGATGGCGTCTCACGGCGATGAACACAGCGACCAGCATGAACACAGCGACCAGCATGAACACAGTGACCGACAGGCCGAAGTTGCCGCCAAAGGTGCAGAGATCATGCCCTTTGATTTAGAGCGCACGACCCACATTTTTGAGGAGATCGACAATGGTGGGCTGCAACAGGTAATTACGGATGATGGTGACGAAGAGCAGGTCACGTTGATTCGCCAACACCTAAACGAAGAGGCTGACCGCTTTGCCACTGGTGATTTTCACGATCCAAGCATGATTCACGGCGACGAGATGCCCGGCCTCCATGAATTGGTGACAGGCGCAGACCAACTCAGCATTGTCTACAGCGACATTGACGATGGTGGGCAGATTCTCTATACAACCGAGGATGCCGACCTGATTGACGCCATTCACCGCTGGTTTGATGCGCAGTTGGCCGATCATGGCGACCATGCGACGGAACAACGTTAAAAGCTGGTCAGCATTTCAGCATTTCAGCACGTCAGCACTTCAGCCTGACAAGCTGACAAGCTGACTAGCTGACTGGCTAACTAGCTGACCAGCTGACAAGCTGATTAAAAGGAGGGGAGAGATGAAACGACGAGATTTCCTGCGTTATTGTGCCTATGGCACGACCGGACTGATGATGGCTGGGCTGAGTGGGCGTATGACAATGGGTGGTTCACGGGGGATGCATGGTGGTGGCATGTCCTCTGAGATGATGGGGAACGACGAACCTGCCCCTTCATCCATCATTGATGCGCCCCTACCCATGACCAGCGTCTTCACACCCGATATCGAACTTGCCATCACCGCCATTGAAGACACCATTGCCCTTGTTGGCGAGCAGCAGACAACCGTGTGGCGCTATGTGGGCGAAGTCCTCAAGGGCGACCCCTCCATATTGGAGCCTGTTGCGCACTCTTACTTGGGACCAACGTTACGGCTGCAAAAAGGACAGCGTGTACGAGTCCATTTCAAGAATGAACTGCCCATCGAGAGTGGTATCCACTGGCACGGCCTGCTTGTCCCCGACCGCATGGATGGACACCCGCGTGATGTCGTCCCCTCTGGTGGCACATACACCTATGAGTTCGAGTTGATCAACCGCGCTGGCACTTACTGGTATCACCCCCATCCTCATCAACTGACAGGCTACCAAGTCTATCGCGGGCTTGCTGGCGTCCTGATTATCTCCGACGACGAAGAAGCCGCACTCAATCTGCCCACAGGTGCGCAGGACATCCCGCTTGTCATCCAAGACCGCCGCATAGACGAGCATTTTGAACTAGCCTACACAGGCAACACCAGCGCGGGAGAAGCTGGCGGTATGATGTCAGGCATGATGCAGGGCATGATGAGCAACATGATGAATGGCAACGGTCACACCATGTCAATGGGCATGTCGGGCAACATGATCTTGGTCAACGGACAGACCGACTATACGCTGCCCATCAGCCAAAAAGCACACCGTCTCCGCCTGCTCAACGGCTCCAATGCGCGTATCTACGTCCTGCGCTGGAGCGACGGCACACCGCTCAATGTCATCGCCTCCGATGGCGGTCTGCTGGCCGAACCACTCGAACGTCCCTACGTCATCCTCGGTCCCGCCGAACGTGTTGACCTCTGGGTTGATTTCAGCCAATGGCCTGCCGACCAACAACCCATCATGGAAAGCTACCCGCTTGGCAATGGCGCAGCCTTCACCGTCTTCAACACAACCGCCACCGCCGATGGAACCCAATCCCCCATGATGCCCACCCAGCTATCACAGCTAGACACCCTCTCCCCCGAAGAGGCCATCAACCAAGACAGCCCCCGCCAAATCAACCTCACCAGCAACATGAGCGGCTGGACCCTCAACGGACGTCGCTTTGATATGACTACAGTGGCCGATGATGAACGCGTACAGTTGGGGACCACCGAAATCTGGGAGTTCAACAACGACAACTCATCCGGCATGATGGCCCAGGGAATGACAGGGATGATGAATATGCCCCATCCCATGCACATTCACGGCGTCCAATTTCAAGTGCTACAACGCATTGTGCCTGCTGGAAAGGAAGAAGCGTGGACATCCCTGCGTCAAGGCTATGTTGATGTCGGCTGGAAGGATACCGTGCTGGTGATGCCCGGCGAACGTGTGCAGGTGATCATGCGCTTTGAGGCTCATCCAGGGCTGTTTTTGGTGCATTGTCATAACTTGGAGCATGAGGACTTGGGCATGATGCGCAATTTTATGATTGAGGCGTAAATCGAGTCGACTAAGGGATGTGGTTAGCATAATCTGCTCTTTTACATTCACTCCATTGTCGATTATGATATTGTCTGTTAAGATTATAATCCTTTCACCATTGATGGTGAAGGGATTATTTTTATCTAAAATACAGTTCATCTCAAATGAGTTGACAAAGCATAAAAACACCCAAAAGGTTTGAGGAGTCATTTTTATGATCGTCATGAAATTTGGTGGTACATCGGTGGGCAGTATTGACGCGTTTGCGCAAGTCGTCAAAATTGTGCAGTCCAATCTGGCGCAACAAGCGCAGCAGGCACAGAACAATGCAGGGTTTGCGCCCGGTGTTGTCGTCGTCACCAGTGCCATGAGTGGTGTCACCAATATGTTGATTGATGCGGCCTTACAGGCGGCGGCAGGCAATGAAGAAGCCTATCAAAATGCACAGACAGCCTTGATTGAAAAACATGAAGCAGTTCTGACTCAATTTATTGAGGACGAAGTGGAACGAAGTACGCTTCGAACAGGAACCGAGACCCGTCTAAAAGAGTTCACGCGTCTTTGTAGCAGCATTGCCATTCTTGGGGAATTAACCCCTCGTGGCCTCGATGTTGTCAGTGGTATGGGTGAACGCCTGAGTGCGCCCATTCTCGCTGGGGTTCTTCGTGCCAATGGCATGGCAACCGAGTTTGTGGATGCAGGCGATATCGTGGTCACGGATGCGGTTCATGGTGGGGCCGAGCCATTGATGGATTTGACGACTGAAAAGAGCCAGGCGCGCTTGTTGCCATTGGTGGAGGTGGGGGTTGTGCCTGTCATCACCGGATTTGTGGCATCCACAGAAGAGGGCGTCCCCACAACGCTGGGGCGTGGCGGTTCAGACTACTCGGCAGCTATTTTCGGTGCGGTGCTGGATGCCAATGAAATCGCTATTTGGACAGATGTAAACGGCGTACTCACAGCAGACCCACGTATTGTCAGCAATGCGCGCACATTGCCC
This sequence comes from Chloroflexota bacterium, assembly GCA_039029935.1. Taxonomy (GTDB): domain Bacteria; phylum Chloroflexota; class Anaerolineae; order Caldilineales; family Caldilineaceae. The sequence continues at coordinate 6,774 of JBCCFC010000055.1, read as the reverse complement.
AACCTCACCTATAACGAGGTCGCAGAGTTGGCCTATTATGGCGCAAAGGTATTACATCCCAAAACCGTGATGCCCGCCATTGACAAGAACATCGCCATTCGGGTCCTCAACACCTTTAACCCAGAACATACAGGGACAACGATTTCAGGATACAGTGAAGCAATGGACGATGCCGAGGGCAAAGCGGTTAAAGCAGTTACCTGTATTCGTGGCATGACGTTGATCTCGATTTCAGGTCGCGGCATGATGGGTGTACCGGGGATTGCCGCACGCACCTTCCAAAGCGTATCGCGTGTGGATGGCAATGTCATGATGATTAGCCAGAGCAGCAGCGAACAGAGTATTTGTCTCGTTGTACCAGAAGGAATGTCTGGTTCTGTTGTCGAGGCACTCAACGATGAGTTTAGTCGTGAAATCGAGCGTGGTGACATCAGCCAAGTCAGTGGTATGGAAGACGTTGTGATTGTGGCCGTTGTGGGCCGGGGAATGCGTGGTACACCAGGATTGGCTGGCAAGATTTTCACAGCCGTTGCCAAACACAGCATCAATGTTATCGCCATTGCCCAAGGGTCTAGCGAAATCAACATCAGTTTTGTCGTCACCAATGAGCAGGCGAGTGATGCGGTGAAGGCGATTCATGAGGCGTTTGAGTTGGAGAAGAGTTGAAGAGTTGAAGAGTTGAAGAGTTGAAAGTGGAAATAAAACTATGAATATATTACCTATCATTCTATTCGGTATTGGTGGCGTTGGTGGCACACTGGTCCAACAGATTTGTGCGCAACGCGCCTATCATGCCGATCAATATAATTTAGAAATCCGCGTTCTGGCGGTATGCGATAGTCGCGGAGCTGTCATCAACACCGAAAGTGGGTTGGACGATGCACAACTACAAGATATCCTTGTTTTTAAAGAAAATGGGGGTCGCCTGACAGAGCATACGCTTGGAACGGCTCAAAATAGCCCTGAAGATGTACTTCAATCTGTGATGAACGCCAATCTAGGCGAGCAGATGCTGACACCTGTTGTTGTCGATTGCACAGCCAGTGATACAACAGTTCCGGCATTGTTAGCTACATTGGCGCATCAATATAAAATTGTATTAGCGAATAAGAAACCTTTGACAGTTAACCAGGAGGTGTACGACCGGCTGACCAAAGCCGGCGTCACCAGTAACTCAGACACAACTGAAAATTCAGGAACACGAGATTTAGCTCATGCACGATGGGAAACAACCGTCGGTGCGGGGCTACCCATGATCTCGACCCTCAATCGTCTGATGGCAAGCGGCGATGCGGTCAACCGTATTGCGGGTACATTTAGCGGAACCTTGGGCTACGTGATGACGGGGCTGCAAGCAGGGCGTCCACTGAGTGAGATTGTGCGCGAGGCACACAGTCTTGGCTACACCGAACCGGACCCACGTGATGATCTGGGCGGTGTTGACGTTGCACGCAAAGCATTGATTTTGGCTCGCGGTCAAGGCTGGCAAATTGAGATGGAGGATGTTGACGTGACCGGATTGTATCCACCAACGATGGACGATCTATCGGTGGATGCGTTTATGGATGCATTGACAGACCTTGACGATGAGTTTGCCCAGCGTGTTCGCAATGCCGAGGCTGAGGGCAAAGTGTTACGCTATGCGGCCACCATTTCAGCCAATGAAGATGGCACAGGTGGCACATGCAGCGTTGGACCTACTTTGGTCGATGGCGACAGCCCATTGGGACGATTGAGCGGTACGGATAACTTAGCAGAATTTCACACTCGCTGGTATAGCACCACGCCATTGGTGATTCACGGTGCAGGTGCAGGCACAGAGGTCACAGCAGCGGGTGTGCTGAGTGATATCGTTGAATTAGCATATACGGGATAGTTAATAGTGAACAGTTAATAGTTAATAGTTAATAGCTAATAGTGGAAGACACAAGCCACTATATAACTGTTAGTCCTTAACTGTTAATTCCGTTTAGGATAGAAACATGAGTAATCAGAAAATTAAAGTTGGTGTTCTGGGGGCGACTGGTGCAGTTGGTCAAAGGTTTATACAGATGCTGCAAGGGCATCCTTGGTTTGAGTTGACAGATTTATGTGCGTCACATCGTAGCGCAGGGCGACGCTATGCCGATGCCTGTAATTGGAATTTACGCGGCGGGATGCCTGCACATCTCCATGATTATATCCTCAAGGATATGACACCCAATGTAGAGGCACAAGTACTTTTTAGTGCGTTGCCGACGGATGTTTCCACTGAGGTTGAGATGGCCTTTGCTGAGAAGGGTTATATCGTCTGTAGCAATGCGCGTTCCTATCGCTATGAAGTTGACGTGCCTTTGCTGATTCCAGAGGTCAACCCAGAGCATTTGGCCTTGATTGATATCCAGAAGAAAAATCGAGGCTGGACTGGGTTTATCACAACAAATCCAAATTGTAGCACAACACATCTTGTCAGTGCATTGCATCCATTACATACACGCTTTGGTGTGAAGCGGTTGATCGTCACAACAATGCAAGCGGTCAGTGGTGCGGGCTACCCTGGCGTGAGCAGCATGGATATTGTGGATAACATCGTCCCCTACATTGGTGGCGAAGAAGAAAAGATGGAGCAAAAAGAGCCACAGAAGCTGTTGGGGCAGTTCAATGGTGAAACAGTTGATTATGCGAATATTCTAATCAGCGCACACTGTAATCGCGTCCCTGTACGTAACGGCCATCTGGAGGCGGTCAGCGTTGAGTTTGAGGAAAAGCCATCCACAGAGGATATTCTAACAGCATGGAAAGACTATCAGCCGCTGGCACAACGGCTCAACTTGCCCAGCGCACCACAGCCACCCATCATTTATATGGATGCACAGGACCGTCCGCAACCACGTCTGGATCGACAGGCGGGTACGGTCCCAGGCATGGCAACGCTGGTAGGGCGTCTGCGCCCAGACCCTGTCTTTGACCATAAATTTTTGGTTTTGGGTCATAACACAGTGCGTGGTGCTGCTGGTGGTAGCTTGTTGAACGCAGAGTTACTGATGGCGCAGGGACATCTTGGTGTTGAAGCCCAGGCGATGGCTGGAGGCTTGCAGATTGCGTAGATAGTTTTAGTGATGTAGGTGAGTAGCTGGTAGGTTGGTAAGTCAGTAGGTCAGTAACCAGGGTACTGAATACTGACCTACTCGCTTACCGATTTACAGTTTATCCGGCCAAACCGGAATAAGGAAGATTGAATGGCAAACGATCCAAATTTATCAAAACAGACAGACCCAGAACAACAACCCGAATCCAATAGTGAACCAAATAACGATTCAAATCAGAGCGACGATAACCAGCAACAGAACCAGCAACAGAACCAGCAACAGAACCAGCAACCTGAAGGCGGGTTTGGTGGAGGCTTCGAGGGGGGCTTTGGTCCTGGCAATCAGATGTGGAATCAAAGCTGGTTTTGGATTGCAATCATCTTAGTTGTCCTCCTTGGCTCGCGTTTTCTACTGAGTACGCCGACAGATAACTCGACCGTTATTAGTCTCACCGAGGTGGCCCAACATGTAAATAACAACAGTGTCACGGATATTGTGGTCCAAGGCGAAGTTGTGCGTCTTGAGCTAAACAGTGGAGAGATTGTTCGCAGTCGGCGCGAAAACAACGAAAGTCTGCTCAACTCATTGGCGGCACTTGGTGTTCCCAGCGCAAAATTAGAGGCGTTAACCATCAAGGTTGAGAGTGCGCCAAACACCAATGCGATTTTTAGCTGGCTCATCATGCTCTTACCAATGGTGCTGATCTTTGGCTTCTTTATCTTCATCATGCGTCAAGCAGGGGGATTTGGGCAAAACCGTGCCATGCAATTTGGTCGCAGTCGAGCGCGTAAGCTCGATTCGGCAGATCGCCCAACGGTGACTTTTGAGGATGTTGCGGGTGCAGAGGAAGCCAAACAAGAACTTGAAGAGGTTGTCGAATTCCTGAAAGAACCAGAGAAGTTTGCTGCATTGGGCGCACGTATCCCCAAAGGTGTATTGATGATTGGCGCACCCGGAACAGGCAAAACGTTGCTTGCCAAAGCAGTGGCAGGTGAAGCGGGTGTCCCGTTTTTTAGCACATCTGGCTCTGAGTTTGTCGAGATGTTTGTCGGTGTCGGTGCAAGCCGTGTGCGTGACTTGTTTGAAGATGCCAAAAAGAACTCACCCTGTATCATCTTTATTGACGAAATCGACGCTGTGGGACGGCATCGCGGTGCGGGCATGGGCGGTGGCAACGATGAGCGTGAGCAAACACTCAATCAAATTTTGGTCGAGATGGATGGGTTTGACAGTCAGACCAACATTGTAATGGTCGCGGCAACCAATCGCCCTGATATTTTGGATCCAGCCCTGTTACGTCCCGGTCGCTTTGACCGCAAGATTATCGTGGATCGTCCTGATATTCGTGGCCGTGAAGAAATTCTCAAAGTTCACGCCCGTGGAAAACCAATAGGCTCGGATGTTGATCTACATACCATTGCGGCACAAACACCGGGCATGGTCGGCGCAGACTTGGAAAACCTCATCAACGAAGCAGCCATCCTTGCTGCCCGCCGCGACATGCGCGTAATCAGCATGGACGAGTTAACCGAGTCAATTGAGCGCGTCATGGCAGGCCCGGCACGACGCAGCCGTATTCTTACGGATGAAGATCGCCAGATTGTGGCCTATCACGAAGCAGGTCATGCCATTGTGATGGAAACGCTGGAACACACCGATGGTGTGGGTAAAGTGACGATTGTAAGTCGCGGTCAGGCACTTGGCTATGTCATGCCATTGCCAGAAGAGGAGAAACGTCTCCAAAGTCGTGCTGAATATGAAGACGAAATTGCGGGATTGTTGAGTGGTCGCATTGCTGAAGAGATTGTCTTTGATGAACCATCGACTGGTGCAGTCAACGATCTGGAACGCGTGACCAAACTTGCCAAGGCAATGGTGACACGCTATGGCATGAGCGATGAAATTGGTCCGATGCAGCTACAGCAAGGGGACAGCAACCCCTTCATGGGTATGGACATCGGTGAGCAGAGACCGTATAGTGAAGATGTAGCCCGTCGCATTGACACTGAGGTACGACGCATTGTGCAGACATCGTATGATCGTGCCAAAGAAATTTTGACGACGCAGATTGACAAGCTCCATTTGGTGGCAGGAACCCTGCTTGCTGAAGAATCACTTGATCGACGAGATTTCCTCGACTTGATCGGCAAGCCAGCCTAAAAATTGATTCGACAATTCCGCCAAATTGTAGGATAATAAGACATCGAACATTTGAATAGGAAGTGAGTGAGTACTAGAAATATACTTGCTTACTTCCTATTCTTGCTATATTGCAGGAGTAGTTTCAGCCATGACAGTACAAACTGCCAAACCAGTCAAAACAGATATTTTACAAGAAGTGACGCCGACTGTTTTACCGAATCCCCGCAACAACAAAACGAAAAAAATCCACCCCATTCCATCGTTACCAAGTGGAAATGGTAACGGAAATGGCAGCAAGCGTTACAGTGGTATACGCGCAAAATCACCATCAGATTGGCAAGGAAAACCAATCGCCAAACCCAATACGTCGGCCAGTACTATCAATGAAGCAGACATCAACTATGATGACATCATTACCGAGGATGATGAACCCGTGGACAACTTTCCATCAGAAAAACAACAACGACTTTTAGTTCAGCCGCTTTTTGACAACGACTATTTGCCAGAGCCATTTATCGCCGCTGTCGATATAGGTATTTTTAGTGCAGATGAAGACCCAATTGTGCCAGATATGTTTTTGAGTCTGGGTGTTGGATTGGCAAAAGAAATTTGGAAAAAACAAAATCGATCCTACTTTGTCCCAAAGTTTGGCAAACCACCAGAAATTGCAGTTGAAATTGTGTCCAACAAAAAAGGACGTGAAACAGCCGAAAAATTGCAGACATATGTAGAACTTGGCATCAAATATTACGTGATATTTGACTTTGAAAAACAGACTCAGGATGCGATACTCATCGTCTACGAGCTACAAGAGGGGCGTTATGTCGCTCGCCCCGATTATCAATTACCGGATGTTGGCCTTGCTCTTACTTTTTGGGATGGGCTATTTGAGCGGTTTGACCATAAGTGGTTACGCTGGTGCAACCTAAATGGTGATATGCTGCCAACAGGCAAAGAAGTAAGTATCGTAGAACAACATCGTGCTGAACAAGAACGTGTTCGTGCTGGACAGGAACGTGTTCGTGCTGAACAAGAACGTGTTCGTGCTGAACAGGCCGAGACACGTGAAGAACAAAAAGATTTAGAGATTGAACGATTGCGTGCCCAATTACAGGCATTAGGGATTGATACAGACGCGCTATGAAAATAACAGAAATACGACACGACACCGTACCCATCTCATCCGCCATCCGCAACGCCTATATCGACTTCTCCAAGATGACCACCTCGGTGGTTGCCATTGTCTCTGATGTCATCCACAATGGCAACCCGCTTGTTGGATTGGGCTTCAACTCCAATGGCCGCTATGCGCAGCGGGGGATTATCGAAGAACGCATCATTCCGCGCTTGATGGATGCATCACCCGAAGCTCTGTTAGCGGATGATGGTCAAAGCTTTACGAAGACATTCGCGACAGCGTCTACGAAATGGCCGATCCCGACCGCTATGACGCCATCGTCGTAACAAACCTGTGCGTGCCCACGGCGTCAGGCGTGCCGCTGCGCCTGCTTCCGAAAGAGATTGACGGCGTGCGTATCATTGGCATCGACGTGCCAGGCTTTGG
>JBCCFC010000054.1:0-21240 GCA_039029935.1 Chloroflexota bacterium | reverse complement strand
TGGAAGAGCTAAATCTAAATGAAAATCATTTTGGAAAATCTTTTGAAATAGCTAGACTCGTTTTTGAACGTCTTGCGCAGTTGCCTAATTTGACCACATTGTTTCTGAGTGGTAACCAACGAAAACAAATTCAGAATAAAATTACTCAGCTTTTCGGGAAGCTCAGTAATTCTACTAACCTGACATGGATATATTTAAGCCGAAATCATTTTACGGAATTACCAGAAAACTTTTTGCTTCCATCCAATTTATATTCAATTGGTTTAGATAGTAACCAACTAACAGAATTGCCCATTAGCCTTGCCCAACTTAAACATTTGGAGATACTCGAGATCGACGGCAATCCCCTTAATCCAGAACTCGCTGCAGTACAGAAAGAAGGTATTGATGCCGTCAAAGCTTACTTACGTGCCAAAGCAGATGCGCAAATCATACTTAACGAAGCCAAACTCATTCTCGTTGGTGAAGGTGAAGTGGGTAAAACCTGTTTGATGGATGCTCTGGAAGGCGTCGATTGGCAAAAGCACCCTACCACACATGGTATCGAAATCAGACCTATCTCAGCAGTTGACCTAAACAGCGGGGCAGAAATCATCCTCAACGGCTGGGATTTTGGTGGACAACATGTCTATCGTCCTACCCACCAACTCTTTTTCAGTTCTCCTGCTGTTTATCTCATCGTATGGAAGCCGCGCGAAGGCCCACAACAGGGCTTTGTCAAGGAGTGGATCCAGCTCGTCAAACACCGTGAACCGGATGCCAAAATACTGGTTGTCGCCACACACGGTGGTCCTGATCAGCGCCAGCCGGACATTGATCGCCAAGAACTGTGGGATTTGTTTAGCAGAGATACGGTCCTAGACTTCTTCCATGTAGACAGCAAACCCGATGAAAATAGTCAACGTCGTGGCATTGACGAACTCAAGCAGGCCATCGCCCACATTGCCGCTGGGTTACCCGAAATGGGACGAGAAGTACCCAAGAGTTTTGATGACGCACGTCAGGCTCTGTCCGACACCAATGCTGCCTATCTGCAGTTGGAAGAAGTGTATGACATTTGTCGCCAAAATGGAATGGACGCCGAAGTGTCACAATTATTTGTCACCATCTCGCACCGTCTCGGTCATCTCATCCACTATGAACACGATCCGGCTCTGCGTGACATCGTTATCCTCAAACCAAGCTGGTTAGCAGCCGCTATTAGCTTTGTCCTCGATGATGAGGAGACACGCAACGCGCAGGGGTTGGTTCCTTTCTATCGCCTCAGCCAACTGTGGAATAACTCTAGTCGCAAGGCCGAAGACCGCTATCCAGTTGAGTTGCATCCATTATTTTTGCGATTAATGGAGCGGTTTGATCTCTCTTATAAAGTTGCTCTGCCAGATGAAGCATCTGACGCTATTGGCTTTTGGCAGCAAGTCAAAGGGCTTTTGAAAAAGACAATAGGTCAGAAAGAGACTTTAGCTAATATTCGCTATACCAGTCTCATCGGTCAGCTTGTTCCTAATGTGCGGCCACAAGAACGACTAGTCGATGTATGGCCTTCCAGCGTTGCAACAGGCGACATCCAACAGACACAAATCTGCAAAATTGTTGATGACAAGGGACAATCTGCGCCAGCTGAAGGACTGTTCTACCAACTGATTGTCCGTCTCCATCGCTACTCACTGGGGCGCACCCATTACCACGACAGCGTTCACTGGCAACGTGGTCTCGTCCTCGACCATGACTACAATGGACGTGCGCTTCTCGAGCATATCGGCCATGACATACGCATCACTGTCCGCGCTCCCTACCCCGAAGGCTTTCTCACTATGCTCACCAGCGAAGTCAAATATCTGGTCGAAAGCTTTTGGGAAGGGCTACGTTGCGATGTGATGGTTCCGTGCATGACACCTTGTGGCAAAGAACAGCCGGGCATCGGTTTGTTTGAGGTTGAGAAACTGATTGCCTTCAGACGCCAAGGCATGACCATCTTTCCCTGTATGGTATCAGGATGCAATCAGATTCAACAGATTGATGCGCTGTTGAGCAATGCCCCTGCCGTGCGCCCGCTGCCTGTCAACGAACTGATCGCCAACCGTGACATCCTCGAAGAAGTGCGTGGTGTACGACGGCTGTTGCAAGCCCACGATGAACATACAACGCAACAGTTTAGCAACCTACATGTCAGCATTCGTGAGACCATGAGCAAAATCGACGCCACCTATGTCAACTTTATCCGCGCACTGGATGACGAAGCCAAAGAAGGCCCACGTCTCTTTAGCTTTGTCCCCGTAGACCGCACCAACTTCAATCCACGCGAATGGACCAGCAGCAAGTTTCGCCTGACGCTGTGGTGTGAGCATTCGCTACGTCCACTGCCCGAACTAAACGGCGAGGACAGCACCAAAGGCGTGATTGAACTTGAACTGACACGCAACTGGTTCAAGAAATCTGCACCCTTTCTCAAAGTGATGGTAGGGACATTGAGTCTTGTCTCACCCATCGTGACATCGGGCATCAAATTGGAGATGGATGATGCATCCTTTGCCGCCATTGAAGAACAGCTAGACCTGAACACGGAAATCATCGACGCCTCCATCAGTGGAGGTGAGCAGATTGGCAACTGGCTCAATGCAGATGATGACACCTCATTGGCACATGGCGAACGCACCCACGCACATGGGGCAACGCTGCGCGAGCTTCATGCCCTGCTCAAAGAAAAAGACCCTGGCTTTGGTGGGCTGGTACGTGTGCGCAACAAACGACAGGAATTTTTGTGGGTACACCCTGACTTTGAGGGGGAGTATTAAGTTGGATTCATGTAAATCCCGTGTTATCATAGACACATGATACAAGGCTTCAAAGACACTGGCACAGAAGATATCTTTTATGGGAATCAAACCCGCCATGCGCGTCAAACATGCCCACAAAACATCTGGCGCATTGCGTCGCGGAAATTGGACCAATTGGATTCGGTCGATACGCTCAATGAGCTACGCTTACCACCGGGCAACCGTCTCTAAGCACTGTCTGGCAACCGCCAAGGACAGCATAGCATCCGTATCAATCAACAATATCGGATTTGTTTTGTCTGGACCGATGATGGACCGGATGAAGTTGAAATTGTAGATTATCATTAAATAGAGGTGAAGCATGATTCGAGTACCAACAAACCGTGTCCCGACACACCCCGGTGAAATGCTGCTAGAAGAATTTCTCATTCCCATGAATCTAACACGACAACAGTTAGCCGATGCTGTACAGTTGCCGTATACGCTTGTCAATGAAATTATTAACCAAAAGCGTGATGTGACACCGCGTATTGCGCTACGTTTAGAAAAAGTCTTTGGCATGTCAGCTAGTTTCTGGTTAAAACTTCAGTATCGGTGGGATTTGTACCATGTAATGAAGGCCGAAGAAAAGATACTCAATACGCTTACCTCGTTGATTTTGCCGAATAGACCTGAACCTTTGCATGACAACAGGGCTATTATATAACGCAATGAATAAAAACAACTTACACACAATATTTACCAATCCACCACGCGAATTTGGCATGGTCCCCTTCTGGTTCTGGAACGATGACGTCACCGAAGAAGAACTCCTGCGTCAACTGCATGAATTTTATGACAAGGGCTGTGGTGGCGTCCTCATCCATGCGCGCACGGGGCTGTCACGGCGCGTCGGCTATCTCACGGATGACTATTTCCGGCTGGTCCGTGCTGTCGTGGATGAAGCGGCGCGACTCGACATGCTGGTCATTCTTTATGACGAAGGATCGTATCCATCCGGCTCGGCCCAGGGGCGTGTCGTCGCCGAAAACCCGGCCTACGCAGCACGCTGTCTGATTGCCAAACAGACACAGATTGAAGGACCAGCGAAGGGGTTCTGGCATCCCAATCCAGGACGAGCGCTGAATGATGAGTTGGTCTGTGGTGTGATGGCGCGGGAAGTTCGTCCAGGGGTATTGGACCCTGACACGCTAACGCTCTTGAACATACATGACCCAGAATTGCTTGCATACGATGTACCGGAGGGCAACTGGTGTCTGATGGCATTTTGGCATGTTTACAGCGGTGGCACAATTCGGGGTGTGTTTGCCGATGAGGAGGATAAACACGCTACTGCCCCCGCTGCCAGCGACCTGTTGAATCCAGAGGCTGTCGCCTGCTTTATACGCCACACGCATGATCAGTATGCTGCGCATCTCTCCGACCACTTTGGCAAATGCGTTGTCTCGCTCTTTACCGATGAACCCAGTGTATTAGGCCGCAGCCCCAAACGTGGTCCCAACCCTTGGCCCTTTACCCCCGGCTTCTTGGATGAGGTGCAAGAGGGCTGGGATGGCGATGTTCACCAATGGTTGCCCGCGTTGTGGCTCGATTGTGGTCCGCAGACCGAGGCATTTCGTCAGCACTATACGGACAAGGTATATACACGACTTGAACGTGTCTTTTACGGGTTGCAAAATCAATGGTGTAGCGACCACAACCTAGCGTTGACAGGGCATCCTGACGAGAGCAACGACTTTGGCGCGCTGCGTCAATTCCACTGGCCGGGGCAGGATATGGTCTGGCGATGGGTGACGCCGGGGTCCGAGTCTTCGCTGGAGGGGCCGCATAGTTGTGCGCCCAAAGTGGCGAGCAGTGCGGCGGTGGTGCAGGGCAGTCGGCGCAACGTCACCGAGGTGTTGGGCGCCTATGGTTGGCAGTTGACCTTGGATGAAACCAAGTGGATGCTCGATTGGCATTTTGTGCGCGGGACCAACCTGATTATCCCTCATGCCTTCTTCTACTCTATTCGCGGGCGTCGTGCCTATGAGAGCGAACCCGATGTCGGTATCCACAATGTGTGGTGGAACGACTTTCAGCATCTGGGCGACTACACTCGTCGTCTCTGTTGGCTACTCACCGATGGTGAACTCATCTGCGATGTGGCGATCCTCACCGATGGCAACAATGCCGCATGGACTGCCGCACGCCAGTTGATGGAGCATCAAATTGAGTTTGTCTATATTGACGACATTGCCCTTGCACAGGCTACCATTGAAGATGGCAAGCTGCATATCGGTGAGCAGCGTTTCCGTGCCGTCGTCTGCGATCCCGTGCAGGAGAACTTGCATCCTGTTTTGGTTGCGTTTGCGGCACAAGGGGGTGTTGTGTTGGATACTTGGCAGGTCGATTCAGTGGCAGATACGCTCCATACGCAATTGGGCAAAGATGTCGATTGGTCGGATGCGCCTACTCTGCGAGCGATTCACCAGCGCAAAGATGGACACGACTTTTACTTCCTGCTCAACGAGGGTGAGACACCGATTGAAGGCGCATTGTCAGTCAGAGCAACGGGTGCTGTCGAATGCTGGGATCCATTGACAGGCAACGTGCAATCTTGGCCCGCCAAGCAGGAGGATGGCTGCACTCATACCCATCTACGGCTTGAGCGACGCCAGGGCTTGGTGCTTGCCATTAATCCACAAGGTGAGCTAGACACGAGTGCCACCTATCCACCTATTGCTGGCGATGTTGTGTTGGACATTGAGACAGAGTGGGTGGCAACCAATGATGCAGGTGAGGTCATTACTTTGCCCTGCCCCGGCGATTGGTCACAGGTAGCGGGTTGGGAACTATTTGCAGGAGATATCCACTTCAAGACGAGTTTTACACTGCCTGATTCTTTTGCAGCTCAACCGCTCTTCCTTGATCTGGGCATGGTTGGTGATATCGTCGAACTGTCCGTCAATGGGCAATCTCTGGGGTTGTGTGCATGGGTTCCCTATGTTTGGCGTGTGGATGATGCGCTTCGGCTAGGGGAGAATCAACTACATGTACGTGTGACCAACTCGATAGCCAATCGCTTTGAAGGGATACAGCGGCCTTCGGGCATTTTGGGTCCAGTGACACTGCGCGGGGCGCGTCCGTAGAGGAATTGGAATTGTTTGGGGATTGATGGATAGTTTTTCGGGCAATTGACGAAAGCGCAAGATAGTAATAAGATTAATCTATAAATCATTGCACTGAATCGTCAATAGTACTATGATGAAGGAGAACTTACATTGACAACCATACCACAATTTCAACTGGATCAACTTAATGATGAGGCATTACGAGCAGCGTACCATGAGCATGGCTTTGCGCTCGTCAACAATGTCGTCTCTACCGAAGAGCGCGCTGAAATCCGTAGTGACCTCGCCAAAATCAATCGTGGTGAATATGATATCGAACCAATTGCGCCGTTGAATGATGCGGAGCGGGCGGCGATGGATGATGAGACGGCCTTGGGTCGCTACATGTACATCGGTGAACCACACAGCTACAGCAACACTATCCGGCAGTATATCACCCATGCAGGCATCTGCCGCGTATTGGGCGTCGTCATCGGCGCGTATGTGCCTTTCTGGGATGGTAGCTATAAATGTATGCAGAGCATGTTTGTGAGCAAGAAGCCCGGCGGCAATGGTAGCCCTTGGCATCAGGATGAGCATCCCATCCCCACACGGGACCGTTCGCTGACAGGTGTGTGGATGCCGCTCAACGATGTCACCGTTGAGAATGGCTGTCTCTGGGTGCTGCCGGATAGCCACAAGCCGGGCATCATCTATGAGCGTTATGAACACAATCTGCCCGATGTCGATAGCATGACGATTGCGCGTGGCTTTGATGACAGCGGGGCTATCCCTGTGGAGATGGCAGCGGGCAGTGTCCTCTTCTTTAATGGTTATTTGCTCCACAGTTCCAAGAAAAACATCACCCAGGCCTATCGACCCGCCTTGACCATGCACTATTGCTCGGCCAACACGTGGCTGACATGGAAAGGTGAGCGCAATTATCGTGGTGTGATTCCGATTGGGGGGAATGATCCCTATGCGGAAGATGGCTATTTTGAGCCAACGCCTTGGGCAAAGGTAGAGTAGCGGGTCTTGCCACCAATTCATACTATCATCAAACAACAGTATCAAACACAAGGAAAAATTCATGCCACAATATAGCGATGTACCATTTGTACTCAACAAAGATTTAGGCCGTCCACAATTGCCATCCGACGACGCCTACTGTCGAACCAACTCAGAGGGGCTTGCGGTCACGGACCTGACTGTCGAGCAGAAATACGCCTTTGACCTACGCGGATGGCTACTCGTGCCGGGGGTACTGACCGAAGAAGAGATGGAACCCATGCGCGCACACATCAAGCAACTGCATACCGACCCTGAGTCGATTCCAGAGAAGGACCGTTCCTCGCTCGGTGGTCCCTGTGAAAAGCTGATTGACCATCCTGTGGTCGTGGCCTTCATGAACGAGTTTGTCTACAATCCGTTCACCGATGGCTCCAAGACGCCCCCGCTGGGCAATCAAAACTGCTACGGCTTTCGCATGGAGTATAGCTTCTCGCAATATCGACAGCGGGGCGAAGGCCACTTTGCCCCTCACAATGGCGGTGGTCTCATGCGTGTCCCCGGCGACCATCACACCTATCATGCCTTCCCCGGTCATGCCAAGTCTGTGTTGACGCGTGCGCTCTGGGAACTGAACCCTGTACAAGGGGATGAGGGCGGCACTCTCTTTGTCAGCGGGAGTCACAAATCAGCCTTCCCCTCGCCCGAAGCCGAAATTCGTCGTAGAGAGTCACCCTTCTGGGAGAGCTATAGCTGTCCTGCTGGGTCGGTCCTCTTCTTCACCGAAGCCGTCACCCATAGCTCATCCGTCTGGACCGACGAAACGCCACGGTTGGGTATCTTCAACTCATACAACATGATCGGCTGCAAATGGCACAATTGGGACCCCCATCCAGATTTGGTTGAGCAGATGCCGCCCATGCGCCAGACATTATTCCGTCCGGTCTATGTATCGGGGAATGTGGTTGGGTAGTTTATGCCCCTACGCATCAATAAGGAGCAATCATGGAAACAATGTATCAACAGGATGGCTATGCACTGTTTCGACAAGCCATTCCACCAGCAGACCTTGAACCGCTTCGTACCTGTATCATGCGCCAAGTGGATGCCCACGCACGTCAACTGTTGGCCGATGGCAAAATTTCGTCTTTATATGAGGACGCGCCCTTTGGTCAGCGGCTGGCACTGCTCCATCAACACAATGAACTGCGTCTGCGCTCATGGGATGCGCCTGTCTTTGGTCCAAAACTCCATGAGTTGATTCATCATGTGGGTATTGCCAATGCCTTGGAGCCATACTTGGGTCCCAATATCAGCTTTAACGGCGATTATCACCTGCGTCCTAAGATGCCACAAAGCGAGGCAACGGCCTTTCCGCTACATCAGGACAGTCAATATTATGGCAAGCCATCCCAACATGCGCACATCATCACGGTCTGGATTCCGTTGGTCGATGTGGACGAAGAGAATGGCTGTCTCTATGTCATCCCCAAGAGCAACCATTGGACCCTTTTTGACAGTGTGCGCGACGAGAACCAGAATATGCGCTCCTTTGTCGATATCAAGGAGCGAGGTACACCGATTCCACTGCCGATGCAAGCGGGTGACATACTGCTTTTCTCCAACATGACCTTTCACGGCAGTAAGATCAACCGCACCAATGCCGTGCGCTGGAGCATTGATATCCGCTATTGCCGTACACGCGGCACGTACTCGGCCTCTACACTGGAACAGGCAGGCGAAGATTTTATGTATGAAAAGCTCAAGAAGACCAAGCGCATTCCGATGGTGGTGCGGGGTGAAGGGACGCACTGGTCGTTTGAGGAGTGGGTGGCGGCTCGTGAGGACAGCATTTAGAGGGCTGCTAGATTGGTCCAATGGGGAATGGACCAATCTGTATGTGCCTCTTACTTAGGCCAATCCACAAAATAAAATACCCATTGAATCGTGGAGTTAGCAGGGAACCCTCTGGGTCCTATTGCGGGTCGTGCGCGAGACAGCCGACACTAGAGAGTGCCTACTCCGCGAGTAATTTATTTTGTAGAATGGCCTTAACAGGAGAAAGTAAATATGCAAATCGAACAAATCGACCTTTTTATCAGTGGCGAACAAGAGGCATATCACACCTTTCGCATCCCCGCCATGACCGTCACCAACGCTGGCACGTTGTTGGCCTTTGCCGAGGGACGCAAGCATGGGCGCGGTGATGCGGGTGAAATCGACATTGTACTCAAACGCAGCTTTGACAATGGCGTGACCTGGCAACCCATGCAACTGGTCGTCACCGAGCCGGACATGACCTGTGGCAATCCTTGTCCAGTGGTGGACAGCGAGACAGGCACAATCTGGCTCCCCTTCTGCAAGAACTTGGCCGATGGTCACGAAACGCTCATCACGCAGGGCAAAGCACCGCGCACTGTGTGGGTGACACACAGCACCGATGATGGCGTAACGTGGGCCGAGCCAACCGAGATCACCAGCGATGTCAAAGACCCGTCATGGACATGGTATGCCACCGGACCGACACATGGCATCCAGTTGACACTCGGTCCCAAGGCAGGACGGCTGATCATCCCCTGTGACCATATGGTGGGCAAATACTTTGACCGTCAACGCGACCCCTACCATTCGCACGTCATCTACAGCGATGATCACGGCGCACACTGGCATATCGGTGGCATTGTCGACGAAGGAACCAACGAATGTGCGATTGTCGAGTTGATGGATCGCGTGCTCTATATCAACTGCCGTAACTATGTCGGTGAAAAACGGCGGGCAGTGGCGTGGAGCTTTGATCAGGGCGACACGTTCAAGCATTTTCGCTGGGAAGACAAATTGATTGAGCCGATCTGCCAGGGCAGCTTAGTGCGGCTGACAACGGCGCAACATCAAGATGCCAACCGCATTGCCTTTGCCAACCCAGCCAGCACCGAACGTGCGAAAATGACCGTGCGGCTGAGTGAGGATGAGGGGTGGAACTGGTCTGATGGCAAACTATTGCATGAAGGACCCGCCGCCTATTCAGATTTGGCCGTGACAGGTGATGGTATGATTCATTGTCTATATGAGTGTGGCGAGGAGCATCCTTATGAGGTGATGCGACTGGCGCGCTTTGATTTGGATTGGTTGAAAAATTAACCGTTTGTGTCATGGACAACAACACATTGAACACGTCGTAGGTCCCCAGAGGGGTCCCCTGCCTTGCACTCGCCCTCTTGGGACCTACAACTTCAGGTCATTCCACAGAGTAAAGTACCCGTTTAGTTAGCACACCCTCGTGCGGGTCAAACTCGTGGCTCAACCCGCACGAGGGCGTGCTGACTAAACGGATTATGGATAATTATTGATGCAAAGCACCCTAAAGCAATAATGCCCGAAATAGAGAAATCGCCTCTGGGTTGTTTTGGGCATGGTGCAAATTCACCGCAGCC
The DNA here is from genome assembly GCA_039029935.1 of Chloroflexota bacterium. GTDB lineage: Bacteria > Chloroflexota > Anaerolineae > Caldilineales > Caldilineaceae. Next base: position 10,935 of record JBCCFC010000054.1, on the reverse strand, counting down.
CTTGCAAACATCCACTGACGAACCCGTTCGTGATCCACGCCAAGCAAATCTGTAAATCGACGAATCGTTCCATCTGCATCCTTCCGTAGCCTGTCACCACAGTTAAAGAGGTGCTGGGTTGCGTCGTAGGCCGGGTCCCCGACAAATGGTTTCGGATCGATCATGAGCCAAGGCTCTCGTTCGGCGCGCAGCACATTGCCTGCATGTAAATCCGTCGCCAACAGCACCTCCTCAGACGCAGTGTATGGCAATTCTTGAAAGAGTTCGAGTCCCTCGCTGATAAGTTTCTCATCTGGTCCCGGCTGGACATCCGCCAGTGCCTCGCTACGCCAATGCGCGGTCATAGTTGACAGCGGGCGAAAGGCGTGGGGTGTTGATGGCGTTCGCCACAACTGTCGCAGTATTTGGGCAATGATGACATCTTGCTCCGGTTCCGGTAATGTGCGCAAGACCGTTCCGGGGACACAGCGTTCCAGGAGCATTGCGTTGAACTTGATGTCAGCCTCTAGCAGCCGCACTGTTGGGTCGCCATCCCAGAAGCGCAGACCTTGAATCTCATGCTCGGCCTCCATATGGAGCCAGCCCACTTTTAGCACAGCGGATGTGCCACCAGCGCGCATAACGGGGGCGACCCATGACACACTCACCTCGTCGCCATCGAACGGCTCACCCAGTTTGAGTGCCCAGCGTTCTGCCAGTTCGTCAAGGAAAGTGGGTAGCTGTTCAAGCCACGCAGCCTGCTCTGGTGTCTTGCGGAAGGTCTCTGCCAACCGCTTTGGAATCGTCAGTGTCATATTTACCTGTCCAGTTTCACTATCGTCAAGCGTAATCGAAGTCCAGAAAAAGTATTGTAAAACCCTCGCCCTTTTTCGTCAATAATTTTGGTCTCTCGTACTGATACAATAACCAAATTCATCGAGGGTCAGCCGCTGCGTAGACACCTTGATTGCGTTAATGTCACAGGGCAAGATGTCTACGCTATTTGTAGGGAAACCAGTTTGTCAACCTATACTGTAAAACGACTTTATACTGGTTGACAGACCACATGACCGCGTTGTATAAGTTCTTGCAACCCCAAAATGATTTGGTTATCCGGGACTTGAGGGTATTTTCTGGAAAAATCTCGAACAATTTCATGCACAACCCGACCAACCCGACAGCGAAGATAGAGTTCTTCGGCAAATCGAGCAGGTAGGTGTGTCATTTTTGTAAAACCAGCACTCGTTGCGGATGAGCGTTGCTCGATGGTTAACTCCGGAGCTGTCGTAATCGGGGTCGTGCGTCGTTGCCAAAACAGAGAGTCCGGCCAGCGGGTTTCGGTTCGATAATATTGCCAGTGGGTACGCAGATACTGCATAAAGTTGTTGTGAATACCCTGCTGAAACTCTTGCAGCAATTGACCATCGCCAAAAAGTGTATTCTCTGCCACAAGTGCGCCATGCACCCCACTGCCAATGGCGTGTGAAATACCACTTGAGGAAAGTGGATCATGCGATGCAACAGCGTCGCCGACCGCAACCCATTGCGCCCCCCCAACCTGCTGGAGACACGACGAGAAACAGGGAAATGCTTTTGGTGGCTGTTCAAATCGAACATCACAAACACGCTGCTTGGACAAAGGCATATCATTCAACAATGCATGCCATTGCGCGGGTTGAGCCATGTGGCCTTGGTGAATCACATCGGCATCACTGATGAGCACAACAGAAAGTTTATTTCCGGGGATTGGTGACGTATACCACCAGCCATACTCACAGGCCTCCACCAAAATGGTATGCTCGATAGCCGCATTGTCTGGTAACTGCCCAATACAACCGACACCGATAAGACGATCATGCACTCGACGTACCGCCCCCAGTTGTCTCGCCAGACGCCCTTGTCGTCCCGTTGCGTCGATGACGTATCGACTGCGAATCTCTTGAATCCCTCCTTCTTGATGCTGTACATGGATTCGCCATGTCGGATCAGATGAATCGTCAATGTCATGGCTTGTCGTTTCTTCAATGTTCAAAAAATGAGTCTTTGTCAACAGATGTCCGCCCTGTTCACAAAAAGCCGTTGCCATCATTTTGTCAAACCGAACACGATCCAGGTTCCAGCCATTACCATGTAGCGTAAACATATAATCGAGGGTACTCGGTGTGTCCGACCCCCAAGCCGCTTGACTGCCAAATGTCTTGAGCGATTGTTCCTGTTTGAACGGTTCCCAAACGTGTAAATATTCGAGTAGTGGACGCATGCCCGGCGAGAGAGATTCTCCCATACGTGGCTTGGTATAGTCAGATGCCTCCACCACAGCCACAGAGAGTCCCTCCCGCTTTAAAAGCGTCATCCCAGCGGCGGTTCCTGCGGGACCGCCACCGAGAATCACTACATCAAAGGTGTGGTTTTGATGTGTGTTTGCTGTTATCATTTGTTTTTTGCTACGATTGTTGTTTGTGAGAAAGTACTATAGTTGCGCTCCGTTTCCACAAAGTAGGGATAATCATCTGTTCCCTGATTGACAATAAAGCCTAAAAGTCCCCAGCTACGTATCATGTCGGTGACACTCTGAATACCTCGCTGGTATTGGATTCGCTGACCCGCAGGAACGATATTCGTTAGATTGACATTATTTTTTGCCAAGCCAAGATTAAATGTAATTGCATCCAACGCCTGTTCATTGGCATCTGTACTACCTGCCACTACATGCATTGGACTTTGTGGCGGCCACCAGTAAACATAGTATGAAGGCGGGACTTGAATGGGAGGATTCCCATACGTACCTTGATTGACTGTTGGATTTGTGATGTTCGGCGTTTGAGCGGAGCAATATAAGAAGTCAGACTGCCACGGAATCGCCATACGTTTTGTCATATCGCCTGGTTGACAGCCTAACCCGTCAGCTTCATCTGCAGTTGTGCTTAAACCGTTGTGAGCGTAATACTCAAGCATTGAAGCAATACCGCCGTCAAAATGAGCGAGCTTCAATTGCAGCGGTGCTGCATAGATGGGGGCGTTGCGCACAATCCATGTTGTTTCAATGCCAGGGCTAAAGGGCGCACCAACACAATTACCAACACTCGCCTCATCTATCTGGTCTGTCACAGATGATGTCACAGATGATGTGTCATCCCCAATCTCAAACTTACCCTCTGCCCATTGATTCATAAAGAAGTATTGCGTAGCAGACAGCGTTTCAAATTTATAGATTGGCTCCGTATTGGTGACAGAGTTATCCCCTGAGTTTAATGGCATCAATGGTGAGCCATGTGATGAGAAGAGTGTATTGGGTCCATTCTTAACTTTATGAATCCAGTCCTTATAATCCTCTGGCAGCACTGGCACACGGAAATAGCTAAAATAGTTTCTACGGTTTTCTTTGTTTTTCTCTGAGTTATCTGAAAGATCAAAGCCTGGGCTTGCAAAGTCGGCCAAATAAGGGATATCTGCAATCCACCGATACGACTGCATACGCTCAATTATAGGCTTGATTTGTTTTGTGTAGTTGACTTGATAGTCAGGGTTAAATCCTTTCAATGGTGTATACCCTTGATGTAAAGGGAACTGACTTACTTGGCTAGCATAGGTATCGCCGTCATAAATACACTTGTCCGCACTGAGTTTGCGGATGCCTACGTCATACATCGTATCATAGAGTGTTGTGATATTGACCAATTCTGGTGCATATTTAGGGGACCCCACGATAATCCATGCAGGTTCCGCCTCAATTTTGGTTTTCTCTGAATCGTTCAGATGGATTGTTGCCACCACATAACCATCTGAAATATCATCCCAATGGTCACTGGCTCCCACAAAAGAGCCGATTTTTCCGGCCCCCGTTACATTACCCATTCCTCCAAGTACAATAAGATTCCCATTGTCATCCATACGCAGTTCACCCAGTGTATTGATCGGTGTCCCACCGCCATGTCGGGGTGGGAATGAGCCATATAGATAATTGGGAGATACACTATCACGAGAAAAGTCAACCATCTCACCCGGTTTCTGGATTGTACGTGGACCAGGGTCAATCATCATCGCCTTTCTTTTAGACTCCTCGGTCACAGAAGGGTTATTGAGTGAGACGTGTTGGTTGCGATAGCTATTTTCCGGGCCAAATTCAAGGTTTCCATGTAGTTCAGAAAACGTGTACCAGATGGGTTTTTTGTTGGCAATGTGAACAGTCCATTCGATCTTATCAACCTCCTTATCTGACAACGTCACCAACTCTGGTTCAGCCGTCTCATCCGTTCTCTTAAAAATTTTGAATGATTGTGCTTGCCGCTTGATTCGACCTAAATCATCTTTAAACTGTTGAACAAATTGAGGAGAGTCCCCCTTTGTTTTTGGATTTCCGTTTTGATCACACTCAATCGGCAACCCGCCAACAATCTCTGGTCCAAGATAAAATTCCTTAGGGCTATTGCCCAGACGTGCAACCCCTACACGTGGATGGATCTCATATGTCGTCGTCATTGTTTGCTCCAATTTTGTTTGAGTTAGTTAAACTTACGCAACATTTTTAGATACTAATTTTTAGACTAAGTTATTGTCTAATTATTTGTTGAAAAAGTTTTGATTAGATATTAAAATAATGCATACACATATATCTAGCTCAAGTATACTACAAAATTCGGGCGCAGGACTCCGAAAAAACTCCGTAACTACTAGAAAACCCTCTGGCAACACTAGAAAACCCTCTGGCAATACTAGAAAACCCTCTGAGACTATTACAAAACCTTTTAGTACTATCTAAAGAAAGACAAAGAGAGTAATTGGAAACAATTCAATCAGCAGACCTCACCCGATCAGCCTGAATACAAGCATTATAGGAACGAACGACCGACATCATTATTCTCCAAATATTTCAAAAAAACACTTTGGCTTTATAATTGGAGCAAGTCTAGGGGTTCTGAGGCTGGACCAAACTAACTCGTTGGAATATCTTAACCAAATAAGAAAAGCTGATATTCTGCATATATAATGTTATTTAAGATTTGTATAATATTTACAAAAGCCAGATACAAACAAAATAAGGGGAAAACATCATGAAAAAAGGGACAACGTGGAACGAATCAACTGTCTATCAAGACCCTTGGACGTTGCGCAATGTGCGCAAGGTCACACAACACGGGCTATATAACCAGACACCCACCTATCACACCAACACGTCGTTCACCGCTGATGGTGAGTTTATGGTCTTCGCCTCGGCGCGCGTGGGCGGTAGTGCGCTCTTGAGTTGTCATATACCGACAGGTGACATCACCCAACTAACCGATTTGGTCGATGGTGTGGGGACACGCGATGAACTGCACAAAGGCACGGGCACATCGACAGGCAATGGTATGGGCATCACCATGCTCATGTGCATCGCCCCCAAAAGTCGCTGGGTGGTCTATGTTGTGGGGCGAGCGTTCAAGGCCGTTCACATGGAGACATTTGAGGAGCGTACACTCATTGCAGACATTGGTGAAGGATGGATTGCAGGGCAACCGAGTGTGGACCCTGATGAAACCCACGCCATCTGTCCGGTGATGTCGGCGCATCCAGAGATTATGCGTGGTGAGCATCCCACCAAGAGCTACATCGAGCATTACTCGCAGACAGGACCACAGATGCGGCTCTTACAAGTGCCATTGGCTGGCGGTGATATTGAGGTGGTCTATGCCGAGGATGGCATTGGTTGCGCGCACTGTCCCCACAATCCAACAGACTCGGACCTGATTCTGCTTGACCGTGACTTCCCGCCACGTCTATGGGGCGGTAGCGATGGTAAGACCAATCGCATCTGGGCGTACCAACTCTCCACCAAGACACTGACCGAGTTGCCACCACAGGATGCGGCGCGCTTCCAAGTTCACTGCGCATGGACATGGGATGGCAAGGCGGTCCTCTATCACGGACGCAGCGCGGACCAAGGCCACTTCATCGGCGTCACAGACCCCAACGGCCAGACCATTCGCGAGTATCTATTCCGCGACGCTCACGCCTATGGACATGTCTCGGCGATGGCGGGGCGAGAGGCAATCATCTTGGATGGCAATATCACCGACGATCTGCTGGTTTGGGTTTACTATGACCAAGAAAAGCCGCGTGTCGAAGTCATTGCCAAACATGGGACAAATTGGGGCAGTCTGCCTTGGCAATATTCGCATCCGCATCCGCTTTCGGACCCGACCGGTCGTTGGATAACGTTTAATTCGGCGCATCGTGGACGCAGTGATGTGTTTGTGGTTGAAGTATAGTAATATAGGTATCTTGCCTGTTACAGGCAAGATACCTGCGTTATGTGTATGGGTTGGACAACTCAACATATGATTCTTGAACACGAAACAATTGAACGCAAAGCACGCCATTTCACCTTTATGGAGTTTGATGATTGGCCCGTCAAAACAGATGTCATGGTCAAAGTTCTTGGCATAGAATGGCAGTTGGGATGGAACAATCGGGAACGACAGTCCTACCAAGAGCAACAATTTTACGCCATCAGTTGTGAAGATTTAGGTCATTCCACAGAATATAATACCGATTGAAACGCGGAGTGAGCACTCTCTAGTGCGGGTTTTACACGAGAGAACCAGCATTAGAGAATGCCTAAATCTGCGACTCTGTGGGTAATTATTTTTGTGGAATAGCCTTAATTGCGGCCAAACGGGCGGTGGGGCGTTGGCAAGATTTAGAAGATGTCAAGGCGTTAGAAGCGGCTGGACAAAACGAATAACAGGGGCACTGTCCCTCAACAGGAATTTTATATAAACTATGCACACAAAAGCCTTTCCATATATTGGGCTACTCGGTCTCTTTTGGGGGACAAACATCGTTGCCAGTCGTTTTGGTGTGGTGGAACTGGACCCACTGCTCTATATCTCACTACGCATCTCGGTTGCCGCCATCTGTATGTTGTTGATTTTGCTGATTCAACGACGCACATGGCCGGCTGATTTGACGCTATGGGGACACGCGCTCATCAGTGGTGTCATCGGCGTCTCTATCCCCATGAGCCTCTTTATCTTTTCGCTACAATATCAGTCCAGCGGTGTCACCAGTATCTTTGTGACCACGGGTCCTGCACTGATGGTTATTGCGGCTCATTTCTTTTTGCCCGATGAAAAGATGACACGGAATAAGGCGGTCGGTGTTCTGCTCGCCCTCATAGGGTCGCTGTTTCTGGTAATACGTGGCGAAACAGGGTTGGCTGGTGTCGGGCAGGCAAGTTTGCTTGGCTTTATCTTTGTGTTTACAGCCCTCAGCTTTGATGTCCTCAACACCATGTTTGTCCGCAAACGCATGAGGGACATGGACCCTGTGATGGTGACAGCCATCCGTCTCTGTGTTGGCTCTGTGTTGACGACCGCCGTCGCCCTGCTCTTTAGCGATTTTTCATTCACCACCATTTCCGTCAGCGGCTATATCTCAATAATCTATGCTGGTTTGGTCGGTGCATTAGCGGGACAATTTCTCGCCTTCTATGTCATCGGTCGCTTTGGTGCAACTGCCTACTCACTCACCACCTATGTCATTCCCGTTGTTGCCACCATCTTTGGCGTACTCCTGCTTGATGAGATTGTGACATGGGGCATGTTGGTTGGCGTGGTCTTGATTGGTGGAGGGATTACTCTGATCAATCGGCAGGTAGATACGAATGCAGTGCGGTTGAAACAAGCTGAATATGGGGAAGTTGGGTCATAATCACATCCACACGGCAGGTTTATTGACAGAACCCGACGACAGCTCATCATCGCCAATAATGCGCGGCTTTAATCTGGGCATGGCAGGTTGTGGCTCTTCTGTAGGTATCCCTGTAGCCATCTCTGCGGGCATTCCTGCCGCCACACCAGAAGGGGCAGGAGTTGGTGTAATCTTGCGTCCCTGTGCATCCAGCAGTACTTCGCGACCCATGCTGCTGCCTCGATCTGGCCCCAAAATACCTGCCACCTCTAGTTGATCCACAAGCCGACTGGCGCGGTTATAACCAATGCGTAATTTACGCTGTAATAAACTCACCGAACCTCGCTGTGCCTCACGCACCACCTGTGCGGCCACCTCAAAGAGATCATCGCGTGCATCCAAGGCGCGCATCTTGTCAATTTCTTGGAAGAGTGCGCCTTGGTTAAATGGGCTTGGAAGTGATCCATTGGATTGTGCGCCATTGGATTGTGCGCCATTGGATTGTGCGCCATTGGATTGTGCGCCGGATGACATTGCATTTTGTTGGATGGCTGTATTTGCTTGTGAATTATTCTGCAACGAAAGCGCGGGTTGTGCCGCCACCTGTTGAGAAAGTGCCTGGAGCGGTGAAGGATGCGAGGCAGGACTGCTTGATGTGTGTTGGTGAGGAGATGTTGGCATTGCAGATGGCTGTCGTGGTTGCGCAGATTGACTGGATACCTGTGATGGTTGTGCTGTTGCTGTCTGTGAGGCCGCTGGCTCTGTGACGGGAACAGCCACCCCTTCCACTTCATCTTCTAGGCTGCGGATGCCCTTCCAATCACGCATGATGCGGTTGGACTCTTCATGCCAATAGTACACAACGTTGTTAATCTCATCATCATCCAAGAATGTACCCTGAAGACGCTCCAACTTGCTGGCGTCAGGTGACATAAACAACATATCACCCCGCCCCAGCAATTTCTCAGCACCTGGAGTATCCATGATAACACGGCTGTCGGTCTGACTGGTGACGGCAAAGGAGATACGTGCGGGGAAGTTGGCCTTGATCAACCCCGTGATGACATCGACCGAGGGGCGTTGGGTGGCGATAATCAGGTGGATGCCGATGGCACGCGACTTTTGGGCCAAGCGACAGATATGCTGCTCCACCTCTTCGGGGGCGGCCATCATCAAATCGGCCATTTCATCGACAATGACGACAATATAGGGCAATTTTTTCTCGCCACTTTTTTCCAGATACTCATTATAGCGGATCAGATCACGTGCATTCACCTTGCTACAAAGTGAATAGCGACGTTCCATCTCTTTCACCGCCCAGAAGAGGACCCCAGCCGCCTTGTCTACCTCTGTGACCACTGGACTGAGCAGATGGGGTGTACCGTTATAAACACTCAACTCGACCATTTTGGGATCAACCATGAGAAAACGCAATGAATCCGGTGTGTGTGTACACAGCAGGGCGGCAATGATCGAGTTGATACAGACTGACTTACCAGCACCCGTCGCGCCAGCAATCAACAGATGGGGCATCTTTGTCAAGTCCGTGACAATGGGCTGCCCCTTGACATCTTCACCCAGCGCAATCAACAAATTGCCTTTGCGGTTTTGAAAGCCCTCGCTATCCATCAAGTCTTTCAACCCCACCGTGTTTTTGGTTATATTGGGGACTTCCACACCGACATAGCGTGTCCCCGGAATGGGTGCCTCGATACGTACATTGGGCGCAGCCAGTGCCAACGCTAGATCGCTCGCCAACGATGAAATCTTGCTCACTTTGACCTTTGCGCGCTTCACCTCCCCCTTTACCGTGCGTTCTGTATACCCTGGTTTGACCAAATATTGTGTGACAGTGGGACCGATTGATGCTTCCTCAAAGGAGACAGGGACCCCAAACTGTGCCAGTGTATCCACGATCAGACGACCCTGCTCGCGAATACTTTCAAAGTTTTCTGCGTTTCGTTCCCAATCACGCAAGGTCGCATCGAGCAACGGCAAACGCCATTCAGTGGCCTGCCCAACAATACGTGGGTTGAGCAAATCATTATCCAGCGGTTGTTGTACAGCCTGTCCATCTATCGGGCCTGACGCTACTTGGTCGGCAGAAGATTGTTCCGATGTGCCTTGCTCAGGGGCTGTTTGTGCTGCAAACGGCTGTTGTGGATGCCCTGATACTTGTGCGGTTGGTTGTTGTCCATTGGTCGATGATTGATAGGCATAGGCTGGCGTTGGCACTGGTGCGCTGTAGGGATTCTGATATGCATTTTGATAGCTATTTTGATAACCATTTGCACGATTCGGCGGCTCACCCGTCACTTGTGATGGTTGTACCTCTGGTGGCACATAGTCGTGAGGGCGTTGCCCTGTATAGCGCACGACGGGTCCTCCCGTGCGTAGACGCCACCAGCGCATCACATCGCGCACGACTGGCACTTTCCACCACGGAATGATGCCTGTGGGCAACGGAATAAACGATTTGGGTGTATGAACAGGCGATACGGGTTGCGCTCTCATTCCCGGCCCATGAATCAACGGCTCGTGCGTTGCCTCTTGACTGCGTACTTGTTGCGCCAAGGTGGCCTGCACACGGATGAGTTGAATCTGTGTCCAGAACCAATTCCCTGCCTGCGCCAACAATTCCTCGGCCACAAGCAGTATGCCTGCAATCGCCACAAAGGTGGTTAATGCCCATGCGCCGCCCAAACTGAGCATGTTCTGCAAAATTTCGGCCAACTGCAATCCTACCCAACCGCCCGCTGACCCTTGGCTGACAGCCGTGATGCGCGCACCTTGTGGTAAGAGCAGCGTTGCCCCCGTGATGTAGGCGACAAAAATCAATGCCGCCCCCACAGGCCGCTGCCAGGCGATATCCTGCATCCGCTCAATGGCATGGATAATCAGCCACAATGACAGTGCGCCCGTGACCAGTGGGAACCCCCACATGCCCACACCAAACATGGTGCGCAGCCACTCGACCCATGCGCCTGTGATAAATCCTGGACTTTGGGTGATGAGACTAAGCCAGGTAAAGAGTGAGAGCAGAAACAAGCCGATGCCCAACACGGCTGGTTTTGTGGCTTGGAGAAAAATTTCTTGGACGTTGATTGAATTTTTCTTTTTACTCGATTTTGATGATCGAGCCGTTGTTTTACGTTTTGCCATTAGTAGAAATTAAGTAAAATTGATATAAAAAAAGCTTTCAGCACTTCAGCATTTCAGTACACTGACTGACTGGCTGACTAGCTGACTGGCTGACTAGCTGACTAGCTGATTTTATACTTGTTT